>NZ_CP101750.1:8555000-8820026 GCF_026810505.1 Streptomyces sp. Je 1-369 | reverse complement strand
GCGCGCGGTCTGCTCCGCAGACACGACGCGCCGCCGCTACGCGGCGGGAAGCCGCGCTCCGCGCGGCAGCCGGCGACTCCGTCACCGGCGCGGACAACTCCGTTGTCCGCGGCTCGAATCGCTCCGCGATTCGGCCTACCGGAATTCGCTCCGCGATTTCCGGGTGAAATCCGCTCCGCGGCTTTCACTAAAAGCGGCAGCAAAGGCCAGGCCTCGTACGCATGGTGACGCTCCGTCAGTTGACCGTACGTCACCACCTGATATGACGTCAGTTCACGCCGCAAACCCCACCGCCGAAACATATTCGTACTGCCCCCATTGCGACCCCAGATCCACAATCGCGTCCACCCACGCATCGTCCTGGGCCGTCGCATCTCCAGCCGCCCATGACCGGATAATGGCGTCCCACTGACGGATGTTGAGACTGCGGTACTCCAGCACTCTCTGGAACCGTCGGTCGACCTGGGACTGGTTGAACGGGTGGATCTCCACTCGGGTCCCTCCCCCGTTGTTCAGTCGGCGCAGCAGGTAGCGGGCCACGTTCTGGCGGCGTACCGCACGGTAAGCAGCCTCGATCTTCGCCAGGTTGGCCTTAGAGGGGCGACGTTTACCTGTCAGCCAGGCGTTGAGAGTGCGGTCGGTGACCGTCAGGCCGGCATCACGTGCAGCCTGGCGAGCGTGGCCTGTGCGAGTCAGGTATTTCAAACGGGCCATCAGGCCGCGTTGTTGTGTGATCGGGGTGGCGATGAATTCGGTGAGTTTGTCGAGTTGGCGGGCGACGGCTTCACTGCCCTTGATTCCTCGGGCCCCGTAATGCCCGAAATCATGTGTCCTTTCCGGCATGAGGGTCCCTTTCTGTGAGGATCTGTGGTTTACACAATACCTTAACTACGGCTAATTTTCCGGCATTTGGGCGAATAGTGTTCGTTGAATTCTCGCATCTCGCTCCAGCCGCCGTACGAGGTCCGGATGCCCTGATCTTCCTCGGTGACGGGGCACCTCAGCCCGAGCCTGAAGCGGTCCCGAGTCGGCCACGCTCGTTCCCGCCCGCCGCCAGTACCCACGACAGACAGAGCTGCCCCCTCTCGCCTTCGAGTGGAAGGGGGCCTTTCGTCATGCTCGGCCGACCAGCTCCCTTGCATAGGCGACCGCAGCGCCCCACGGGTATGCCTGCGGCGTCCCGGTCCCCGGCGCGTTAGGCATGAACCCGCCCTCGCCGTACAGGACCGTGATGCCCTGCTCGCGCAGCTCCGCGATGCTGCGGTCGAATTGCCGGTGTGTGGCGTACGCGGCGTTCACGCACGGCATGGTCACCGTGGGGATGCCCTTGCCGATGCCCTCGGCGACGACGCCGACCACGAATGACGATGTCATGCCGAGCGCCCAGGAGTTGATGCTGTTGAACGTCGCCGGAGCGAAGAGGATCACGTCGGCCTCGGGCCACACATCCGGCTCGCCGGGTGCCTTGTACTCACTGCGTACCGGGTGTCCGGTGAGATCGGCCAGGTCGTCGAGGGTCTCGTGCAGCCAGCGTGCTGCAGAAGGCGTGAGTCCGAGACAAACGTCCCACTCATCGGCCTGCGCCATGCTGATCACCTTCGCCACGTCGAAGACGGGCGGTGCTGCAGAGCCGAACAAGTAGAGCGTCCGCGTAGTCATGGGCCCTATCCCACCGGCCGTGCCGTTCGCACGCAACTGCTCCTGGTCCTGGTGGGCCGAGGGCATAAGCCGGGCCGGTGGTATCGAGCGCGGGTACCGTTCCAAGTGGTGAGCCAGGAACGGAGTTCCCGTATGCCTAGAGACGACCACCCCGGTACCAGGATCGCGAAGTACAGGAAGCTGGCCGGATACACGCAGAGTGGTCTAGCCCTCAAGATCGGCTACTCGTACAGCCTCCTGCACCAGGTAGAGAGCGGCCATAAGGCAGCAAGTACGGCCTTCATGGCTGCCTGCGCTCGGGCGCTGCACATCGGCGTCGCGAGCCTGACAGGACAGCCGTACATGACCGAGCTCCAACAAGATCGCCTCGCCGGGCTCATCCGCCCCATCCGTGAGTCCCTCGATCTGTACGACCTGGGAGCCGACCCCGACGTCGCCACGCGTGAGACGCCCCAGCTGACAGCCGCAGCAGACCTCTTGTGTCAGCAGGTCCGAGCTACGCATCTCAACAAGGCAGCGCAGACGCTGCCGCGGCTCATCGCCGAGCTGACGACCGCGGCGTACCGCGCTCCCTCCAGAGAGCTGTGGGCTGCTCTCGGGTCTGCGTATCGCACCGCCCATGACGTCACGATCAAGCTTGGCTTCTACGACCTCTCCACCATCGCTCTCGATCGCATGGAGTGGGCGGCTCAACGAGCCTCGGACCCGGTCCTCGCCGCTGTCCGCCAGTACATGCGAGGCCTCGTCTATCACCGTGAGGGTGAACTCGCCATCGGACGACGTCTGGTGCAGGCCGGTCACCTCCTACTTGAACAGACCGGCGAGACCTCGGAGGTGTTGGCCGTATCCGGGCAACTGCATCTTGGCGCCACTGTCATGGCCGCGCGTGCCCGCGACGAGGACGCCTTGAAGAGCCATCTGCGGGAGGCCAAGGAGATTGCCAAGCGAGCCGGGGACGTCGAGCATGTGCACTGGCTCTCCTTCGGGCCGACGAACTGGGCCGCGCATGAGCTGTCGGCGCTCACGGAGATCGGCCAGTTCGGCAAGGCCGTCGAGAAGGCGAAGAAGCTGCGCATTCCGGACTCTTGGCCGACGTCGCGCCGTGCCCACGTGTGGATTGACCGCGGGCGCTCGGAGATGGAGACGGGGCGCAGCGGGGCGGCGCTCACCTCGATCGCGAAGGCCCGCGAGCTGGCTCCGCAGCAGACGCGATACCACCCGGGGGCTCGCGCGACGATTGAAGGGCTGGTGCGCCAGCGGCGTAGAACGCCGGACGCCCTGGGCTACATGTCAGCGTGGCTCGGTCTGTGACACCCACTGTCACCGAAGAGTGACAGTTATCGCCGTTGCAGGTCACCACCCTTGTCTCACAGCTGATCAGTGACGGCGGCAGGGGTTGGACAGTGGACACGCAGCAGACATACAACGTGGTCTTCGACTGGCTGGCGCGTGCGCAGGCGGCGCCGCAACAGGCGCGACGGGAGTGGACGGAGCGGGGCTTCGCCCTGCTCCCGCTCGGCAGGCGGTTCAACTCGGTCTACCTGCCCGGTCCGCTCGTACATGTCGCGGCCGGAACCAGTGACCTGGAGATCGTGACCCGTATGCTCGCCGAGCTGCTTGATGGCCCGGTCATCCACAATCGCCCGCAGAACCAGTACTACGCGCTCGTCGAGCGCACGCCCGTGCCGCCGTGGACGGCAAAGTATCCTGAGGCCCCGATGCTGGGGAGCGGCCAGTACCTGTCCGTCCCTGCCTCTGACCTCACCGGCCCGACTGGCCTGCACTGGGCGGTGCGCCCTCGCATCGCGGGTGACTTGTGCGCTGTTCCGTCTGTCGCCGCTCTCATCTGTATGGCTCGCGATCCGCGATGGTCGGGCGCACGATGAGTGCCGCCGGCGGACTGGTGTTCTCGATGTTGAGCCCGGAGGCCGCCGCACGTGTGCTGGACAGTCGGCTTCGTGGGCACACGCCGGGCTGCCCCGGCTGTCGCACGGAGGAATGTGAGGAGGGCGTGCGCATGCGCCGGGCGCTCCGGGCTGTGCAATCCGTACTGAAGGGGCCTGAGCCTCCCGCCCCGCCGCTGCCTGCCTGCGGGGAGGCGCGATGCTGATCGATGGCGGACAGAGGCTGGTTCTCACATAACTCAGGGCGGTCACGGGGCAGGTTGGTGCCTCGGCAGCTGGAGCAGGTTGTGCTGGGGCAAGGCCATCGCGCGCTTCTCGTCCTTGCGGGAGAGTGGCGCGATGGCCCAGTGGACAGGTCTTGGCTCAAGGCCTGTGGTGTGTCCCCGGGGCGGGTGGCAGCGTGCCCGGGGGTTGTGCGGGGTCTGTCACCACCAGGCGCCGCACCTGCCGGCGCGGCTGTCGCAGACTCGGAAGTACACCTTGTCGCGGTCGTTGTAGCTGCCTGAGTACGAGGACCTGTAGACGGTGCCGTCTTCGTACCGTTCCAGGTAGCTGTACGACGGCAGTGTGGAGGGGCCGTTCGTCCTCCATTTGCCGTCGTAGTCGTTGCCGTCCCAGACCCAGGTCTTGCACAACGGCAGCTTGCCGCCGGCCGGTCCGGGCAGGTTGGTGCACGCCTGCGCTGCCGATGCCGAGGAGGCGAGCCCGACTGATGTTGCTGCAACGACAGTGGCCGTGAGACCGATTTGCGCGATGATTCGCTTCACGTGCCATCCCCCTTGTTCTTCTTGCCGTCAGGGCTCCGAAGGCCCTGATCGAATGCACCGACCGGAAGCGTCTTCGGCGGTTCGCGCCAGTGCTGTCATCGGCGGGTCCGTTCAGCGCGGTGGTAGCGATGGAACGTACGCGCGTCGGTTTCCCCGCGGTGGTCGGTTGCGTTGTGACTCACAGGCTATGGAGTGCGGGGCCTTGGGCGCGTCCTGCGGTGGGTTGAGCCGGGAGTACTGCGCTGGTTTGTTCGCTCGGTGAGTGCAACCAGTGCGGTACTGCTGAGTCGGGTTGGCGTCTGGTGCCGTCGGGGAGTGGTTGATTCCAGCAGTGCTCGGCCGGAGGCGCTCAGGCTGTGCCGGGGTTTTTTGCCGTCGTGGATCGGGGTGGTCAGCGGTGAGTCGCCGGTCAGGTGGCCGGGCTCGTTCGGGGTTCGGCCGTGGGGGTGGTGGTGCGGCCGTGCTCGGAGTCGGCGAGGGCCTTGCGGATGAGTGGGCGGGCGGCCTTTGACTGGAGTGCGCGCATGGCCAGTGCGTTGATCCGGATTCCCAGTGCGGACTTGGGTGCCATGGAGGCGACCCGGCCGGGCAGGAGTTGCTGTGCCGAGGTGGTTCTGGGTCGCATGGTCTGCTCGAAGGCGGTCAGCGCGGCGGGTGTCCGCGAGGTGTCGTCGGGTGCGCCTGCGGCGTGCAGTGCGGCTGCCAATTCGGCGGCGCCGCGCAGGGCGAGGGCGGTGCCGAGGCCGCTGAGTGGGCTGGCGCACCAGGCGCTGTCGCCGAGCAGGACGATTCTGCCGGTGCTCCACCGCGGTGTGTGTATCTGGTCGAAGGTGTCCAGGGCGAAGTCGTCGGCGTGTCGGGCCGCGGCCAGGAATTCGGCGGTGCGCCAGCCGACGTCGGCGAATGTCCGTTCCAGCAGGGCGTGTTGGGCTTGGCGGTCGTGTCGTGGGGGCAGTGTGTCGGTGGCGAAGGTCAGGCCCACCTCCTGGTGTCCGGGGTGGCCGGGGCGGGCCTCGACGGCGCGGCGGCCGGGTGCGTTGTGGGTGAGGAACCAGCCGTCGAGGGGCGGCGTTTCGGGTCGTTCGGTGAGGGTGAACCAGGCGTGGGCCAGGCCGAGGGGCTTGCGGTAGGTCTCCTCCGGTCCGAAGCGCAGTGTGCGGACCGTTGAGTGTGCGCCGTCGGCGCCTACCACGAGGTCGAATTTTTTCTGGGTGCCGCTGCGGAAGTGGGCGAGGACTCCTGTCTCGGTGTCCTGCAGTGCCTTGACGGTTTCGCCGAACCGGTGGGTCACGCCCGGGCCGGTTGCCTCGTGGATGATCCGGGCGAGGTCTGTGCGCAGCAACTCCTCGCGGGAGACGTAGCCGCGGCCGTCGAATGCCTCTACCGGCATCTCGGCGAGGCGTCGTTCGTGTGCGTCGATCCAGGCTGCGCCGCGCTGCGGGACCAGGCGGTTGAGTGCCTGCTGGAGCAGTCCGGCGCGCTGGAGGACCTCTCGGCTGTCGCCGCGCAGGTCGACGGTCTGGCCGCCGGTGCGCAGGGTGGGTGCGATCTCCGCGACGGTGACCGTCCAGCCGTCCCTTTCCATGAGTAGCGCGAGGGTGTCCCCCGCGATTCCAGCGCCGACGACGAGTGCGTGGGCCACGGCATCCTCCGGTTCCGCTTGTGCTTTGGCTTCTGATTTGGCTTCGGGTGCTGGGGTGGCCCAGCAACCCTCATGCGAATGTTTCGCATTTACCGTAGGCCTCTCGGACGCACTAATGCAAGAGTTTCGCGATAGAGTGGAGCGGTGACGCAAGCATCAGGGACTGCCCGCCCCGGCGGCCGTACCGCCCGCACCCGTGAGGCCGTGCGCGCGGCCACCCGCGAGCTGCTGGCCGAATCGGCCGACGGCACCGTCGACATCGCGGAGGTGTCGGCCCGCTCGGGCGTCCATCCCGCCACCGTCTACCGCCGCTGGCGCAGCGCCGACGGCCTGATCATCGACGCGGTGGTGGACGAGCTGGACAGCCGTTCGCCGTTGCCCGCCACCGGCGATCTGCGGGCCGATCTGCACGCCTGGATCACCGGCCTGCTCAGCGATCTGACCAGCCCCGGCCACCTGGCCTTCTTCCGGGCCCTGCTCCGGGCCGGCGGCGAGGGGCAGGACACGCGGAGCTTCGCCGAGCCCCGTATCCAGCAGATCCAGGCCACCCTGGACGCCGCCGGTGCCACCGTGCTGACCTGGATGGACATCTTCGAACTGGTGCTGGCACCGGCCTATGTGCGGGCGCTGCTGACCCTGCCGATGGATCCGGCGACCGAGGCCGTGCGGCTGGTCGACAACGTGCTGGCGGTCCGGGCGGCGCGCGAGCGTGCAGCGGTGGAGTGAGCACGCAGCGGTGAAGTGAGCGTGCGGGCGCCCCTGCGCGCCGCTCACGGGCCGTCGGTACGCGGCCGCTTTCGCCTTGGACGGTCACGGTCCGGCTGCGCCCGGTGCGGCCGCCACCGCGCGGGCCCAGCTCCGCCGTCAGCGCGACCGGCACCGCCTGCATACCGTCAGGTCGTCACGTCGCGCGATGCTGTACGGGCCGCTCAGGGTGTGGCGGGCGGGTGCGGTGCGGCGGCGGTGCGGCGGTGTTCGGCGTTGATCCGCTGGGCTTCTTCCAACTGGTCTTCGAGGATGACGATGCGGCAGGCGGCTTCTATAGGGGTGCCCTGGTCGACGAGCTCGCGAGCGCGGGCTGCGACGCGCAACTGGTAGCGGGAGTAGCGGCGGTGTCCGCCCTCCGAGCGCAGCGGGGTGATCAGGCGGGCCTCTCCGATGGCGCGCAGGAAGCCCTGGGAAGTGCCGAGCATGTCGGCGGCCCGGCCCATGGTGTAGGCGGGGTAGTCGTCGTCATCGAGCCGGTTGAACGAGTCGTCTGCTGTCATTGCACCTCTCTGTGGAACGCGCTTGAGGGGCCCGGGTGCTCTACGGCACCCGGGCCCCGAAGGAACTGCTACACCATCTGCCGGCCCTGGTACTGCGCCGGCCCTCTGTTTCCGCCGACCCGGCCTGGGAGCTGCCGGGGTTGCGGGGATCGCGGTTGCTTGACCGGAGACCACCTCACTATCGATGTCCTGCGGTACCCGGGCTCAAGGCTTACGCCCGGGCGATCCTGATGGCGCCTGGCTCCTCCGTTTCCCTCGGTGATCAACTGCGTACTGCTGAACTGCACTTACGGGTACTGCGGTACTGCTCATGGCGGCCCCTGATCACTGCGGGCCACCCGGTCCGGTCGCCAGCCCCATCGCCGTCACGCAACAACCCTGGCTTCGAGACTCCGCCACCGCACCGTCCTGCCTACTGCAACTGCGGGTACTGCGGTACTGCTGATACTGCGGGTACTGCTGCCTGGCAGTTCGTCTCTGCCCGGCCCTGTTAACTCCCTGGGTTACGAGAGAAACCATAACCAGAGCACCGCCCAATGTCTACTCCAGCCAGCATAGATTTTCGCGTGTTCGGCGGCGAGGTAATCGGCCTCGAGTGGTGGGGGCGGGTGGTGCCGGATGCGGTGCTTCCGGGGGGCCGTGGGGATGATGTGGCCCGTGACCGATACCTCCCGTCGTAGTCTCCTCGGCGCCCTTGGGGCGCTCACCGTTTCAGCCGCGGTTCCATCGGCTGCTGCTACTGCCGCCGCCGCGGCTCCGGGGCGCGGTGCTCCCCTCGCGTCCGCCGCGCCGCTCGCGTCAGCGTCCGGCCCAGGGGCTGCTTCCACGAGCGGGCCGCGCTCGGCGATGACCTTCACGGGGACGCCGTACGACACGGCCGCCTTCGCCCCTTCCTTTCTCGGCGAGCTGAGTGCGACGGTGCTGCCGGGTACGCCCGTGCGTACGGAGGTCCGGCACGGGCAGCAGCGGGTCGCCGTACTGACCAAGGGGGCCCGTACCGTCCTGATGTCCGGGCCCGAGCGGACGTTCACGGAGAACAAGCAGTCCTTCACCGACGTGTTCCACCGGCTGGTCCCCGACCCGGCGCTCCCGCCCGCCAAGCAGCTGAAGCCCGGCTGGGGCACCTCGCCCGCCGGCGGTACCTGGAGCGTGTACGGGGGAACACCCGGCGACGCCGACTTCGGTGTCCACACCAGGGGCGCGGCGACGATGCTCCTCAAGGACACGGAGGAGGGCCGCTACGCCACGTTGACCGACGACCAGATATCCGACGTCGACGTCACCTGTGAGGCCTCCTTCGACAAGGTGCCTGCGGGCAACGCCTGCTCCTTCGCCCTGCTCTTCGGGTACCGGGGCGGGAGCGCGCACTACCGGGCCCGGCTCTCCTTCACCACGAAGGGGGAAGTCGACCTGCGCGTCGAGAAGGTCGCGGACGGCAGGACGGTGGTGCTGGCCGAGGCGGGGCCGCTGGCCACGGATGTGCGGGCCGGTGCTGTGTGGCAGGTCCGGGTGCGCCGTACGGGGGCGAAGGCGCAGGTCACGGCGTGGCCCGCGGCCGGTGGGGAACCGCAGGCGCCCACCGCGGAGGTCGAGGTCGCCGAGGCGGGGCTTCGTAGCGGGCGGGTGGGGGTGCGCGGGTTCGCCTCTCCCGGCTGTACGAACCTGCCCGTCACCTTGACCGTGCGTCGTTTCGAGGTGGCCGAAGCCACCTGGGCGTCGCCGCCCTCGGTCACCCATCGCGACTGGGTGCGGCTCCTGGATGCGCCGTTCGACGGTGAGTGGACGCCGGGCCTCGAGGCCGTGGTGCGCGGCTGGGCCGGTTCGATGGCGCCGGATGTTTTCTCGTACGCGATGATGTTCCTGCCCGGCGCCCCGCATGTTCAGGGTGCGGATCCGCGGGTGGCGGGCGCTGACGTGCTGGGCGAGGCGGGGTACGGAGCGCCCGACAGTCAGGGGCTGCTGCCCGTCGGCGCGGACTTCCACGACTACATGCAGCGGCCGTGGACCTTCCCCGACGAGACCCGCAGGCCCGAGGACGGTCAGCTCGGCAACCTGGACTGCTCGGGGTATGTGCGGATGGTCTACGGCTTTCACATGGGCGTGGACATGGTGGCGGTGAAGGACCCGGCGAAGAAGGCGCTGCCGCGTAAGTCCGGTGCGATGGTGGACTTCGCGCCCGGTGTCCGCGTCGCCCAGCGGGCGGGTGGTGGCGGTTCCGCGGTGGATCTGGGGCAGTTGCAGCCGGGTGACCTGGTCCTGTTCGACGTCCATGACGTGGCGGGAGACCCCGAGGATCCGGAGGCGTACGACGTCGATCATGTGGGCGTTCACCTCGGCCTCGACCGGGCGGGCAGACGGCGTTTCCTCTCCAGCCGCAAGAGCGCCGACGGGCCGACCATGGCCGATGTCTCGGGTGCGTCGATTCTGGACGGGCCGGGGATTTACGCGGACTCCCTGCATACCGTCCACCGCCTCTGAGGCGGCTCTTCGCCGGGAGTGGGCGGCGGGCGTGTCCGTCGGTGCGGCGTCGTCGCTGTGCGGGTCAGCGGCGGGCCCGGCGGGCTTGGAGGAGGTACGTGGCGGTCAGTGAGACTGCCTGGTCCTCGTCGTGCGACAGCTGTAGGAGGGCTTGTGCGGCTGTCGTTCCCGGGATGTCGGCGAGTGCCTGGGTCAGGCGGCCGCGTGCGGGTGGTTCGGTGGCGGGGTGGGCGAGGTGGTCGACGAGGCGGGTGGTGATCCGGTCGGCTGTGGTGTCGTCGCTGCTCGCCAGTCGGCTCAGTGCGTCGGCCGCGTCGGTGTCGTTTCTTCCCGCGACGATCATGTCGATGAGCGTCGCGATCACTGTGCTCTCCCCGCGTGTTCCGAGCGCCAGGGCCGCTTGCGCGCGGACCTGCGGGTCCGGGTCGGTGACGGCGTCGCGCAGGTGTGTGGTGGTCTCGTCCCCGGGCATTTCGGCGAGGGCCTGGACGGCACGCTTGCGTACCGCGGGCAGGGGCGAGTCAAGGCCTTTGGCCAGGAGTGCCGGGGCGTCGGCGGGTGCTTGCGCCAGTGCCCATCGCAGGGCGCCTGCGACGTTCGGCTGCGTTTCGCTCAGTGCCGCTTCGACCAGGGCCTCCACCGGCACGGGAGTTCCGTGGGCGGTGGAGAGGGCGGCGCGCTGGCGGGTTCCGGGGTGGTGCGATCCCAGCGCCTGGAGGAGCGCGACGACCTTCAGGACGTCCTGCCAGTCGGTGGGGCCCGCGGCGTCGATGCGGCGCAGGCGGGTGAGCAGTTCGGTCTCGGTGGCGATGCGGTCGTGTGTCTGACGGATGAGGTCGCCGACGAGTGCCGCGGGGGTGAAGTCCGGGTCGCCGAGGGCGCGCCCGATGTCGCGCAGGGACAGGCCCAGGGAGCGCAGGCTTTCGATGTGGAAGATCCGCTGGATGTCTTTCGCGGAGTACTCGCGGTAGCCGGAGTCGGTTCGCTGTGCTGGTTGGACCAGGCCGAGGGATTCGTAGTGCCTGAGCATGCGGGCGCTTACTCCGGACTGTTTTGCCACCTCACCGATCAGCACGGGGCCTATTGTCCGTCCTGTGGGGCGCGCCCTGGCCGTCCCGTGGGTCGTCCCGTCCGTTCTGTGGGGCGCCGGTGAGGGCCATGGTGCGTTTGGCTTCCTCGATCGCCAGGGTGAATCCGGCGTCCGGGTCGCGCAGCAGTCGCCGGGTGGCGAGGGCGTGGGCTCGTATGTCGGGATCCTGGGCTGTGGCCGCCTCGTGGAGGGCCGGTTCGATGACTGTGCCGAGCGCGACCAGTGCCTGGCTGAGGCTCAGCTGCGTCTCCCGCTCACCGCGTCCGAGCTGGGTCGCCAGAGTCGCGGCCAGGGCGGCTTCGTCGCCTTCCGGTACGAGGACGACCGCGGCGCGCCAGGCGCTGCGCGCGACGTCGTCGTCGGTGTCGGTCAGCAGGTCCGGTGTGATGGCCGGCCAGGACCGCGGGTCTGCGATCTTGGACAGGGTGTGCAGGGCCTGGCTGCGTGCCTGGGCGCGCTCCGAGCGGACTTCCCGGAGCAGTTCGGGCAGTGTCAGGGCCACGGGGTGGCGGGTGAGTGCCCAGGTCAGCATGTCGCGGACGAAGAACTCGGGCTCGGTTGCGCTTCGTTGGATGAGTTGGCCGACGTAGCGCGGGTTGGGGGTGGTACCGGTTGCCAGGGCGGCTCGTAGGCGTACGGAGGAGTTGTTGTCCTGCAGTGCCTGGAGTGTCTGCTGGGTCAGGGGGGTCTGAGGGGTCTGCTGGGTGTGGGGGGCTCGTGCCGGGTCTGGGGGCTGGGGTGTCGTGGTCATCGGTCCGCCTCTCTCTGGGAGGCAGTGGACACCTTGTCACCGTGACAAGGTCAAGCGGAGGCGGCTGCCTGGCCGGCTGCCGGGGGCGCGTGGGCCATGCGGTAGCACTCCGGGGACCGTTCGGGTGGAGAGGGGGGGCTGGACCGTTACCCGGGGCTGCCGCCGCGGCAAGTGACATGGCGACAGCACCTGCATATTCCAGGAGGAATATCCTCATGCGCGTTCGCTCGACCATCCTCGCCGCCGCCCTCACCGTGTCCGTTCTGGCCATCGGGGCGGGTTCGGCCGTCGCCGACGACGACCACGACGCCCCGCACCACGGGGTGGGCTACAACCACAAGGGGTTCGCCGGTACGTACGACAGCGTCGGCGGCCCGCTCGGCATCGTCTGGGCCCAGGCGGCGGGCTACGGCCACGAGGGCATGGGGCACGAGCCCGGCGCCCAGCGCTGACGTAGGCACTCGGGATCCGCAGAGGCGCGGTGGTGAGGCGGGGCTCAGCCCTCCTCACCACCGCGTTCTGTCATGGGCGGCCGCGGGTGTTTCTTTCGCACGGGCGTTCTCGCGCCGGGGAGTTCTTGGGGGCGGGCGGGCTCAGTCATGGCCGGGGAATCACACGGATGAGCGATGTCCTGCCGATGACCTCGCTCGTTGAGTGATCGCTGATCTTGTGCGGCGGTTGGGCCGCGGCAAGACGGCGTGGATCTGCCGGAGCGTTCCCCGCTTCGGCGCGAGAAGAGGAGAACTTTGTGCGTCGGATGAGTATGGCCCTGGCCCTGGCTGTGGCCGCTGCCGGGCTCGGTGCGTCGGCAGCGACCGCCCAGGCATCGTCTTCAGCTCACAAGCAGGGCCCGCCGTTCCCCTACCAGGACTGCCTCAAGGCGACCAAGAACAAGGGCGAGAGCCCTTCTCAAGGCCGTTGGCACTGTGACCAGCTGGTCAAGAAGGGATGGGTCCTGCCGCCGAACCGGTGACCTGTCCTTCTCCGGGGGGCGCCTTCGTTGGCGCCCCCCCGGGAGCCCGCATGAGGCCCGCGAAGCCTCAGGCGGGCAGTTTCGTGTCGATGACGAAGCTGATCTCGATGAGCTGGCCGGGGAAGGTCAGCTCGGTGACGCCCAGGGCCGTGGCGGCCGGGCGGTGGTCGCCGAAGTACGCCAGGTTGCCCTTCATCGTCGCCGCGCTGTGCCGGTGCAGGTTCACCAGGTACAGGGTCTGCGCGATGACCTGGTTGCGGGTGGCGCCGTAGTGGGCCAGGACCTTGTCCATGTTGGCGTGGGTCTGCTTCAGCTGGGCGGTGAAGTCGCCGGCGTGGAGGAGCTCGCCCGCCTCACCGAACGCGAGCTGTCCGGAGACGTGGACGAGATCGCCGGACTTGATCGCCTGCACGTAGCCGAAGTCGTCCTCGGCGGGCACGTCGAGGTGGAAGGTGCTGGGGGTGGTCATGGTGGTGGCCGTCCTTCCGGGACGCTCTCTTGTGGTTACTCGGTAACTGTAGGAGAGTGATGGCTGACCTGGAAGAACGCACTTTTTAGTGACTGGGGAACCTGATGGTGACCAAGCAGCTCCTCAAGGGCCTGCCCGAGGACGCCGACCTGCGGCGCGCGGACTCCCTGGCGCGGGAGATCTTCTCCGACGTCGCCAACAAGTGGGCGCTCCTGATCATCGAGGCGCTCGGCGAACGCACCCTGCGCTTCGGTGAGTTGCGCGACGAGGTCGAGGGCGTCAGCCACAAGATGCTCACCCAGAACCTGCGCATGCTGGAGCGCAACGGCCTGGTCGAGCGGAAGGTGCATCCCACCGTGCCGCCGCGGGTCGAGTACACCCTCACCGGGCCGGGCCGGGGACTGCTCGCCGCGGTCGACGCCATCTGTGGCTGGACCCACCGGCACCTTGCCCATATCGAGGGTGCGCGCGGCCGGTTCGACGCCTGAGACCCCAGGCGCCCAGGGCGGCGGCGGTGGTGGCGGGTTTGGTGGGACGGCCGCGTTCCCCCGTGGCGCGGCCGTCCCACCGGTATCGGGCCGGCCGCTGCGGGAGGGCCCAGGAAGGGCCGGTCGCCGAAGGGCCGGGGCGGGGGCTGTTCGTGCTCCAGGGTGGCGCAGGCGGGTGATCGAGGTCGACGTGTTTTGGGCTAGCCCGAATAACGACATCTTGATCAGGCTCTGCGCATGCCGCTGCGTATCCACTTCACCGCCGCCGACCTGGCCCGTACCCGGCTGGCCGAGGCGCCCCGTCCGATGCTGGAGCTGGACATCGCGGTGCGGCTGCTGCAGGACGGCGCGCATGCGGCGCGGTTCGGGGCGTGGCGGCGGCAGTCGTTGCGGCGGCTGGCGCCCGGGGTGCGGCGGCTGTTCGATCTGATTCCGCCGACCGGCTGGAGCGTCGACTTCCTGGACCATGCGGGGGCCGGCAGCATCGAGGAGGCGGTGGAGCGGGTGCGGGCCACGCCGGCCGCCCGGGTCCGCTCGGACATGGAGACCTGGGCGGGGCGCAGGCCCGGGCAGGGCCTGCCGGGGTGGACGCGGGCGCTGGGGGGTGACGGGCGGCTGCTCGGGGAGCTCGCCGATGCCGTGGCGCATGCGCACCGGGAGGTCGTCGCGCCGTATCAGGAGCACATGGACGCGCTCTGCCGTGCCGATCGGGTGCTGCGTGCCCGTCAGGTGGCCCACGGCGGGTGGGACATGCTGCTGTCGGGGCTCAACCCGCGCTGTATCCGGTGGGATTCGCCGGTGCTGGAGCTGACGACGGCTTCCGGGTTCACCGGGGACATTCATCTCGCGGGCCGCGGGCTGCTGTTGATTCCGTCGGTGTTCGGTGCGGTGTTTCCGGCCTTCGATGAAACGGCTGAGGCTCAGCCGTGGCTGACCTATCCCGTCGGTGTACGTGACACGGATCTATTTCTGGCGCCCGTGGAGACCGCCCGGGTACTCAGTACGGTCCCTGATTCCCTGACGGCACTGCTGGGGCATACGCGTGCCGTGGTGCTGTGGACCATTGCCGAGCATCCGGGCTGTACGACCGGTGAGCTCGCCCGTCGTGCGGGGATCTCCCCGGCGAGCGCGAGTCAGCATGCGACGGTGCTTCGTACCGCAGGCCTCTCGTGCACCGTGCGGCACCGCAATACCGCTTTGCACACCGCTACTTACGCAGGGACCCATTTGCTCAGTACCGCGGGGTGAGGGTGTTGCGTGGCTGAATGTGGAGGCAGCCAGGCGGGAGTGAGCCGGAGGGGGCCGGCGGGGGCGGTGTGGGGGGTCGCGCGGCGCGCGGGTGGCCGGGGTGCGCCCGTGGGGGCGGGGGTGGTCCGGGGGGTGTCGGGCCTGGTCTCGGGCGGCTTGGGGGGTGGTGGGGGCGGGGGTGGGGGGTGTGGGCGGGGTGGCTTGTGTCGTTGCGGTCCGGTGATCGCTGGTGGATTCTGCAGGCGGGGGCCTTCTCCGGAAAAAACGGGCATAACGCAATTGCATGAAATCCCGGAGAGTTCTCTGTTCGTGGCGGAATCTCATGATACTCTCGCCGCGTTATGCGCTTCGGTCCGGGGGAGGAGAAGCAGCGTGATGATCGGAATGCCAGGGGAGGCCGCCCCTGGGGGGGAACTTCCTAAAGATCAGTTCTGTCGGCCCGTCGGGCCCGACCACTCGACCGAAGTTTCTGCTTCAATCATCAGGATTCCCATCACCTTGCTCCGTGATGCGGATTCTCCTCGTCTGGCCGGTGTCGACCAGGATCATGTACGTACTCTGGCGGCCTGCACCGATAAACTTCCGCCGATCATCGTGCACCGCTCGACGATGAAGGTCATCGACGGAATGCACCGGCTGCACGTGGCGCGGCTGAACGGCGAGGAAACCATTGAGGTCCGCTACTTCGAGGGATCGAACAGGGAAGCGTTCCTCTTAGCCGTCGAGCTGAACCTGAAGCACGGCCTGGCGCTGGCTCTCTCCGACCGCAAGAAGTCGGCGATGAAGATCCTGGAGAGTTTCCCCGAGTGGTCCGACCGGGCGGTGGCCATGAAGACCGGCCTTTCCGGCAAGACCGTCGGGGTACTGCGCCGTAAATTCGCGGGACAGATCGCCCAGGCCCCGCTGAGAGTCGGACGCGACGGCCGCGTACGGCCGCTGAATTCCCACAAGGACCGCCGCCAGACCGCCCACATTCTGCCCGCGGAGCCGGACACCGTCCCGCGCGAGAGCGCCGGGAGCGGCGGGGTGCCCGGGCCGGCGGCCCAGGAGGCGCAGAAACGGTTGCGCAGCGCCGCGGAGGGGCCCACCGCCGGCGCGGAGGCCAGGAGCCGGGCGCCGCACGGCCCCGAGGCGGCCCCGCCCCTCGTGGACCCCCTGGCCCAGCTCGAGTCGCTGAGGCGGGACCCCGCCCTGAAGTACAGCAACGACGGCCGGGAGATGATCCGCTGGCTCGAGGCCCGCATCATCCGCAAGAGCGACCCCGGTCTGGTGCTGCAGGCCCCCGCCCACCAGGCGAGGAAGATCGCCGCCCTGGCCCGGGCGTGCGCGGCGCAGTGGAACTGGATCGCCATGCGCATGGAGCTCCAGTGCGACGAATGCTCCAAGGCCTCCAACTGAGGTTGCCGGCCGGGGGCTTCAGCCGAGTTTTCTGCCGGGTATCCAGCCGAGTTTTCTGCCGGGGCTCCGGGCGGGTCTTCAGCCGGGGCTTCCGGCGGGTCTCCGGTCAGGGCTCCGGGCGGGGCTCCCAGCGGGGCTCCGGGCAGGGCTCCCAGCGGGGCTTCAGCCGGGGCTCCGGGCGGGGCTCCGGGCGGGGCTCCGGGCGGGGCTCCGGGCGGGGCTCCGGGCGGGTTCAACTGAGGAAATTCCGCAGTCGGGCCCCGCAGGGACCCGGGGGGCCGGGCGAGGTGGGCGTGTGGGCGGCATCCCTCCGCGGAGTGCGTGTGCTCCGCGGAGTGGTGCGGATGCCGCCGACGGCACCGCGTGTGCGCCCCGCTCAGCTCGCGTAGCGGTCGAACGTGGAGGAGGGCCGGGGGCCTGCGATCACGTCCAGGCGCGGGTCGACCGCGAGGATCGCCTGATGAAGCCGCTGCAACTGCGGCGACGGCTCCACCCCCAGGTCCTCGATCAGCCGGGCCCGCAGCCGCTGGTAGACGTCCAGGGCCGAGGCCTGACGGCCCGAGCGGTACAGCGCCACCATCGCCTGCGAGTGCAGGCCCTCGTGCCGCGGGTGCCGGGCGGTCAGGTCGCTCAGCTCGGCGATGAACTCGCAGTGCCGGCCCAGGCGCAGCTCGGCGTCGATGCGCCGCTCCAGGGTGACCAGGCGGCTCTCCTCCAGGCGGGTGGCCTCGATCTCCAGCACGCAGCCCATCCGCACGTCGACCAGTGCGGCCCCGTCCCACAGGTCCAGGGCCCGCCCGAAGAGGGTGGCCGCCGCCCGGTCGTCGCCGCTGTCGAAGGCGCGCTGGCCGCCGGCCACCAGGCGTTCGTACTCGTGGACGTCGACCTGTTCGGGCGGGATCTGCAGGAGATAGCCTCCGTAGCGGGTCACCAGGACGTCCTTGGCGCTGCCCGCGGCGTCCGGCCCCATGGCCGTGCCCAGGCGCCGGCGCAGCTGGAGGATGTAGGTCTGCAGGGTCGTCATGGCGCTGGCGGGCAGGTCGACTCCCCAGATCTCCTCCATGAGCGTCGAGATCGGCACGACCCTTCTGGGGTAGAGAGCCAAAAGCGCCAGGATCTGCCGTGGCTTGCTTGCTGTTGGCACAACATTCACACCGTTAACATCGGCACCAAGCGGGCCGAGGACCTTTACCCTCACAGATTCCTCCTAGAATCCGGCGGCTTCGCGTTTGCGAGCCGGCACCGAATCTGATCTGCAGCGCATGTCGCATGGCAGACTTCACAGCCTCTCTCTGCTCACCGATCCGTCGGGTACGCCGGCCGCGTGGGGGCGGCCCCGGATCTGCAGATACTCCACCGCTTTTCAGGTATCTCTCTGATGTCACATTCGCCGTTGTCCACCGATAACTCATGGGCCAGCGGAATTGTGTCGACTGGTTGGCGGGTGCGGCAAGTGCTTCCCTCGGCGGCCGGATCGGCCCGTGCGGGATGAAGCGGAGGTAATACCTCCGCCGCTCTTCCGTACATGAGGTCTCCCCTGCCGCGCGCACTTGTAATAAGGTCTGCGGGATTGTGATCTGTCACGCTGCGCCGGACGGGCCGATGTCCGACACGGCGCCATGCCCTCATTCACGCATTCCTCCGACCGTGGACCTGCCGGCGGAGTTCTGATAAACGCGCGAGAGCGGTGAGAGCGGGCCGGGCCGCGCAATGCGGGCCCCTCCCCCATTTCCCGGGTGATCCTCCTGGGTGATCCATCCGGTGATCCGGAAGGGGGAGAGCTGCGGGTGGCGCCGGACTCCGCCGGGACGCGAGTCCTGGTTGAGCCCGCCTCCTGACCCCGTGGCCAGTGTGGGTGCGCACCGCCCGGCGGCGGTTGCCCTCTCCAGGCCGGTATGCCTCCGCGACAAGGAGCACGCGACCATGCCCACAGGACCCCTGGCTCAGCACACCGCGGTGTGCCTGGTCGGCGCCGGCCCGCGCGGGTTCTCCGTGCTCGAGCGGATCTGCGCGCAGGAACGCAAGTCCCCGCTGTGGGAGCGGGTGAGCGTGCACGTCGTGGATCCCGCACCGCCCGGCGCGGGCCGGGTGTGGCGGCCCGCGCAGTCGCCGCACCTGCTGATGAACACCGTCGCCTCGCAGGTCACCGTCTACACCGACGACAGCGTCAGCATCCGCGGCCCGCTGGAGGAGGGGCCCAGCCTCTACGAGTGGGCCCGGGCGCTGGGCCGGGGCGCGCTGGCGCCCGGCCCCGCCACCCCGTGCGACGCCGATGTGCTGGGCGAGGCGCGGGCGCTGGGACCGGACAGCTATCCCACGCGCGCCCTGTACGGGCGGTATCTGGGCTGGGCGTTCGCGCAGGTCGTGGCGGACGCGCCGGCGCATGTGGTGATCCGTGTGCACCGGGTGCGGGCGGTGGCCCTCACGGACGAGGCCGAGGGCGGCGTCGAGGGCGCGGGCGAGGGGGCGGGGGCGGTGCGCGGGGCGGGTGCGCAGACGGTGGTGCTGGAGGACGGCACGCGGCTTGCGGGGCTGTCCGCGGTGGTGCTCGCGCAGGGGCACCTGCCCGTGCGGCCTGGTGAGCAGGAGGGGCGGCTGGCCCGGTTCGCCGCCCGGCACGGGCTGCTCTACGTCGCGCCGGCCAACCCCGCCGACGTGGACCTCTCCCCCATCGCGCCGGGCCAGGACGTGCTGCTGCGCGGTCTCGGCCTGAACTTCTTCGACTACATGTCGCTGCTCACCCAGGGCAGGGGCGGCCGCTTCGAGCGGGCCGGCAGGCGCCTGGTCTACCGGGCCTCGGGGCGCGAGCCGCGGCTGCACGCCGGGTCGCGGCGCGGTATCCCGTACCACTCCCGCGGTGACAACGAGAAAGGCGCGTACGGCCGTTACCGGCCGCGGCTGCTGACCGCCGGGCACGTCGCGGCGCTGCGCGCGCCGGGCCGGGGCCCGCTGGGCTTTCGCAGCGACCTGTGGCCGCTGATCTCCAAAGAGGTGCGGTGCGTGTACTACGAGGCGCTGCTGGCCGGGCGGGGCGTGGCGCCCGGGGTGGTGGCCCGGTTCGGGGCGGACTTTCTGGCCGCGGCGCCGGGGCGGGCCGAGGAGGGGGTGCTCGCGGCGGCCGGGATCGGTGCGCAGGCGCGCTTCGACTGGGAGGTGCTGGCCCGCCCGTACGGCTCGCAGGTCTTCGCCGATGCGGCGCAGTTCCGGTCCTGGCTGCGCGGCCACCTCGAGGAGGATGTGGCGCAGGCGCGGCGGGGCAATGTGCGCGGGCCGCTGAAGGCCGCTCTGGACGTGCTGCGCGACCTGCGCAACGAGATCCGGCTTGCCGTGGACCACGGCGGGCTGACGGGCGCCTCGCACCGCAGCGAGCTGGAGGGCTGGTACACGCCGCTCAACGCCTACCTGTCCATCGGGCCGCCCGCCGGGCGGGTGGAGGAGATGCTCGCGCTGATGGAGGCCGGGGTGCTCGATGTGGCTCTGCCCGGTATCCGCGTCACCGTCGCGGAGGGTTCAACCGGCGGGGAGGGGGCGGGGTTTGTGGGGTCCTCGGCGCTGGTGCCCGGCATCCGGGTGCGGGCGTCGGCGCTGATCGAGGCCCGGCTGCCCGAGATGGACCTGCGCCGTACGGACGATCCGCTGCTGCGCCGTCTCCTCGCCTCGGGGCAGTGCCGTCCCTATCGCGTCCAGGGGCACGAGACGGGCGGTCTTGCCGTGACGCGGTCCTTCCATCTGCTGGATGCCGGCGGGGTGGCCCACCGGCGGCGCTTGGCCTATGGGGTGCCCACGGAGTCGGTGCACTGGGTGACGGCCGCCGGTATCAGGCCCGGGGTCGGGTCGGTGACGCTGGAGGACTCCGATGCCATCGCGGGGGCGGTGCTGGCGCTGCCCGCCCCGCCGCGGACGGTGCCGCGGCCCGGATGCGAAGGGGTGCAGTCGTGAAGACGACGCCACGCGGCGACTCAGCGGCAGAGGATGCTTGCCCGGTGCAGCCGGATGCGGGGCTGCTCTCCCCGGTGCGGGTGGGTACGGCCGTGGAGGCCGCGGTCGGTGACGGGGCCTGGCTGCAGGCCATGCTGGACGCGGAGGCGGCCCTTGCCCGGGCGCAGGCGCGCATGGGCACGGTGCCCGCCGCGGCCGCGGAGGCGATCACCGCGGCCGCCCGGGCCGAGTACTTCGATGTGCGCGAGGTGGCGCTGGCCGCCCGGGCGACGGCCAACCCGGTGGTCGGCCTGGTGGCCGCGCTGACCGGGGTGGTCGCCCGCCGGGCGCCGGAGGCGGCCGAGTACGTGCACCGCGGCTCCACCAGCCAGGACGTCTTCGACACCGGCGCGATGCTGGTGGCCGCACGCGCCCTGCGTGTGATCGTCGCGGACCTGCGGGAGACGGCCGCGTCCCTGGCCGCGCTGGCCGGCGCCCACCGTGACACGGTGATGGCCGGGCGGACCCTGGCCCTGCACGCCGTGCCCACCACCTTCGGGCTGAAGGCGGCCGGCTGGCGCCAGCTGGTGCTGGAGGCCATCACGCGTCTGGAGCGGGTCGCCGGACAGTCGCTGGTCATCTCGCTGGGCGGGGCGGCCGGCACGCTGGCGGGCTACCTGCAGTACGCCGAGCAGGCCCCGGCAGGCTCCTTCGCGGGCCGCAGCGCCGCGCAGGTGGTGGAAGAGCTGGCCGAGGCGTTCGCCGCCGAGACCGGCCTGGCCCGGCCGGTGCTGCCCTGGCACGCCCTGCGCACGCCCGTCACCGACCTGGGGGCCGCGCTGGCGCACACCGCGGGCGCCCTGGGCAAGATGGCGGCGGACGTGCAGGTCCTGGCCCGTACCGAGATCGGCGAGGTCGCCGAGCCCGCCGCCGAGGGGCGCGGCGCGTCCTCGGCGATGCCCCACAAGCAGAACCCCGTCCTGGCCACCCTGATCCGCTCGGCCGCCGTCCAGGTGCCCGCGCTCGGCGCGGTCCTGGCGCAGTGCCTGCCCGCCGAGGACGAGCGCTCGGCGGGGCTGTGGCATGCCGAGTGGCAGCCGCTGCGCGAGTGCCTGCGCCTGACCGGGGGCGCCGCCCACGCGGCCGCCGAACTGGCCGCCGGGCTGGTGGTGCATCCCGAACGGATGCGCGCCAACCTTGATCTGACGGGCGGCCAGGTCGTCTCGGAGCGGCTGGCCGCGTATCTGGCGCCCCGGCTCGGCAGGAGCGCGGCCAGGGAGCTCCTGGCCGGCGCCTCGCGGCAGGCGCGGGACACCGGGCGGCCGCTGGGGCAGGTCCTGGCCGAACTGCCCGCCCTGGCGGGGGTGGTGAGCGGGCAGGAGCTGGCGCGGCTGCTCGATCCGCGGCACTACACGGGTGCGGCGGGGCCGCTGGTGGACCGCGCACTGCGGGGGTGAGCCCCCGCCCCCTTCTTCTTTCTCTCTGTCGTCCGTAACCGTCCAGTACTCAGCCGGAGGAATGTCATGCCGCCACTGCCGCCCGCCCGTGTCGTCCGTGCCGTCGAAAGCGTGCGCGCCGCGCTGCAGAGCCTGACGCGCAGGCTCGCGCCCCCGCCGTTCGCGCTGCTCGAACTCGTCCAGGGCGCCATGGTCAGCCAGGCGATCTACGTGGCCGCCGAACTGCGCGTCGCCGAGACCCTCCAGGACGGGCCGCTCACCCCGCAGCAGATCGCCGAGCGGGCCGGGGCGGATGCCGACGCGCTGCACCGTCTGCTGCGTCTCCTTGCGACCTACGGCATCTTCACCGAGCACAAGGACGGGCGGTTCGCGCTGACCCCGATGGCGCGGGCGCTGCTCAAGGACGCCCCGATGTCGATGTACGGGATAGCCCGGCTGATGGGCCACCCCATCCACTGGGAGGACTGGGGGCATCTCCTGGACGCGGTGCGCACCGGTGAGCCGAGCCTGCCCAAGCTGCGCGGGATGGGGGCCTTTGAGTACCTGGAGGCCAACGCCGAGTACGGGGCGGTCTTCACCGACGGGATGGGGGCGATGTCGGGCACGGAGACCGAACCGCTGCTGGCCGCCTACGACTTCGCGCGCTACGCCACGGTGGTCGACTTCTGCGGCGGCCGCGGCGATCTGCTGGCCGGGGTGCTGAAGAAGACGCCCGCCGCGCGCGGGATCCTCTCCGATCCCCGGGTGGGCACCAACGGCGCCGCGGGGTTCCTGGCCGAGCAGGGGGTGTCCGAGCGGTGCACGATCGCCGACGGCGGCCTGTTCGACGCGGTGCCGGCGGGCGGGGACGCGTACATCCTCAAGCACATCCTCCACGACTGGCCCGAGCCGCAGGCGCTGGAGATCCTGCGCAACGTCCGCAAGGCGATGAACCCCGGCGGGCGGCTCCTGGTGATGGAGATGGTCGTGCCCGACAAGGCCAACGGCCCGCACTCGGGCAAGCTGGTCGACCTGTGGCTGATGCTGCTGGTCGGCGGCAAGGAACGGACCCGCGCCCAGTACGCCGAACTCCTTGGCAGGGCCGGTTTCCAGCTGGAGCGGGTGGTGCAGACACCGGCGGCGATCTCGATCGTCGAGGCGAGCGCACACTGAACCCACCCGCCCGGTGCCCGCTCGGTCCGGCGCCGCACCCCTCCCCCGGTTGCCGGGAGGGGTGCGGCGCCGGAGTCATTTCTCAGGCTCTCAGGTGTCCTGCTTGTGCTGCTTGCGGGTGGTGCGCAGCGGCACCTCGCGGACCAGGAGCGCGGCCGCCAGGGCCAGGCCCGCGGCCAGCGACGCCAGCACGAACGCCCCCTGCACGCCCTGGGCGACGGCACTGCGGTACACGGTGCGCACGGGCGCACTGAGGCGGCTCATGCTGTCGGCGTCCAGGCGGGTGTCGTGCAGGGCGGTGGTGTGGGTGTGGCCGCTCATCACGTCGCGTACGCGGTGGTTGAACAAGGTGCCCATGACGGCGACGCCGACCGACTGGCCCAGGGTGCGGAAGAGGGTCATCGCGGCGGAGGCGACACCCACCTCGTGGGCGTCGACGCTGTTCTGGGCGACGGTCATCACGTTCTGCCCCAGAAAGCCCATGCCGGCCCCCAGCAGGGCCATGAACAGGGCGGCGGCAAGGCGTGAGGTGCCGGTGCCCAGGTGTGAGAGCAGCAGGGTGCCGGTGAGCATCGCGGCCGAGCCGGTGATCTGGAGGATCTTGTAGCGGCCGGTGCGGGCGACGGTGCGCCCCGACAGCTGGGAGGCCAGGACCAGGGCGCCGAGCATCGGCAGCAGCAGCAGGCCGGAGCCGGTGGCGGAGACGCCGTGCACGGCCTGCTGGTAGAGCGGCAGATACAGGACGGCGCCGAACATCACGAAGCCGTTGGTGAAGCTCAGGACGGCCATCAGGCAGAAGTTGCGCTCGCCGAACAGGTGCGGGGGCAGGACCGGTTCAAGCGCCCGGGACTGGGCGTGGACGAAGCCGGCCAGGGCCGCGGCGGACAGGGCGGCCAGGGTCACGATCGTGGCCGAGTTCCAGGCGTGTTCGACGCCGCCCCAGGTGACCACCAGCACGAAGGAGACGATGCACACGACCAGCAGCACCGCGCCCGCGTAGTCGATGTGGGCCTTCCTGCGCCGGCCGGTCACCCGCACCAGGCGGGTGATCAGGGCCAGGGACAGCAGGCCGACGGGCAGGTTGACCCAGAACGCCCAGCGCCAGCCGGCCCAGTCGGTGAGGGAACCGCCGACCAGGGGGCCCACGACCATGGAGAACACCATGACGCTGGTGATCATGCCCTGGTAGCGGCCGCGTTCGCGCGGCGGGATCAGCTCGCCGATGACCGCCATCACACCGACCGCGAGGCCTCCCCCGCCGAGCCCCTGCACGGTGCGCGCCGCGATCAGCTCGGCCATGTCCTGGGAGAGGCCGCACAGCAGCGACCCGGTCAGGAACACCGACATCGCAACGATCAGCCACCGCTTGCGCCCGTACATGTCGCCGAGCTTGCCCCAGACGGGAATGGCGGCCGCGGCGGCCAGCGTGTAGGAGGTCACCGCCCAGGACAGGTAGCCGGTGCCGCCCAGTTCGCCGGCGATGGTCGGCATCGACGTCGCCACGATGGTGGAGCCCAGCGAGGAGGGCAGCATCGCGAGGAGCAGGGGTATCAGCGCGAGGCGTACGCTGCGCGGCCCGGGGTCGCGCCGTGTCCCCTCGGCCTCGCCCGTCGGCGCGTTCACGGGCTCCTCCTTCTGACGGGTGCGCCTCATCTGATGTGCATCGTGGCCATCATGCCCCGCACACCGTGCTCGAACATGTGGCAGTGGTAGAGGTATCGGCCGCGGTAGCTGTCGAAGACGGCCTGGAGGCGGACGGTTTCGCCGGGGGCGAGGTGGATGGTGTCCTTCAGGCCGCTCTCGCCCGGCCCGGGGGGCCGGCCGGCGCGTTCCAGGACGCGGAACTGCACCAGGTGCAGGTGGAAGTTGTGCTCGGCGCGGGCGTTGGCGTTGGTGACCGTCCAGATCTCGCTGGTGTTGAACTTGATCTGTGCGTCGACGCGTTGGGGGTCGTACTCCTTCTCGTCGATGTAGGCGCCGGGGTGTTCGCCGCCCTCGTCCATGCGCAGCACCACCGTCCGCTCGGTGGCGGGGCGGGGCAGCGGCGGCAGGGTGCGCAGCCGGGCGGGTATGCGGCTGGGGTCGTGGGCGGTGCGCACCACGTCGAAGCGGAGTATCTCGCCGGTCTCCTCGGCGGGTCCGGTGCCGGTGGTGTTCTTCAGTACGACGCTGGTGCCCACCGGGTAGCGGGAGAAGTCGACGACGATGTCGGCGCGTTCGCCCGCGGACATCGCGATGTGGTCGGTGGTGTGGGGGGCGGTGAGCAGGCCGCCGTCGGAGCCGATCTGGGTGAGGGGGCTGTTGTCGGCCAGGCGCAGGTCGAAGCGGCGCTGGTTGGAGGCGTTGAGCAGGCGCAGCCGGTACTTGCGGGCGGCGACCTGGAAGTAGGGGTAGGGCACGCCGTTGGCCAGGAGGGTGTTGCGGGCGCGGTCGCCCATGGCGTAGGCGAGTTGGTTGCCGTCGTCGAAGCGGGCGTCGCGCAGGGCGATGACGACTTCGTAGCGGCCCCGGGGCAGGGGCAGGGCGCGTTCGGTGGCGTCGGTGAGCAGGTAGGAGCCGGACAGGCCGCGGTAGACGTTCTCCGCTTCGAGGTGGTGGGCGTGGTCGTGGAACCACAGCGGGGCGTGCGGCTGGCGGTTGGGGTAGTGGTAGACGCGGTCCGTGCCGGGTTCGATGACGTCCATGGGGTCGCCGTCGCTGTCGGGGCGTACCGCGGCGCCGTGCAGGTGGACGGCGGTGGGGACGGTGAGGCGGTTGCGCTGGCGGATGACGACGGGGTGGTGGGCGCGGGCTCTGATGACGGGGCCGGGGAAGTGGCCGTCGTAGGTGAGGACGTCGGTGGGCGGGCCGGGCAGGATCTGGGCGCGGGCGGGCTTCATGGTCATCACGTACACGTCGGATGTTCCGGTGCGGCCCGCGGGTTTCTTCTCGGGGAGCAGGGGCATGGGGCGCTGGAACTTGGCCACGGTCCCCGGTGGCGCGGGGGCGTTGGCGGTGGTGGGCTGGGCGCGGACGTGGGCGGCGAGCAGCGGGGTGAGGCCGGCGCCGGTGAGCGCCGCTCCGCCGGTGGCGAGCGTGACGCTCAGGGCACTGCGTCGGGTGATCATGGGTGCTCCAGGGCTGTTCGGCGCCGCTGCCGGCGGGGTGGGAGGGCTTGTGCGGGGCGGGGCGGTGCAGGTTCGGGTTCGGGCGCGGTGCGGGTTCGGGCGTGGGTTCGGCGTACTCGCGGGGTGTGGGTGGCGTGCTCGTGGGCGGCGTAGTCGCGGGGTGCGGGCCGCGTGCTCGCAAGGCTCGCGCGGTGCGGGTGTGGTGCTGTGCGGGTGCGTGCCGCGTGCTCGCGCGGTGCGTGCGGTGCGGTGCGGTCAGTGCGGGTTCGGTGCTGTGCGGGCTCGGGCGGGGCGGGCCGCGGGCTCGGACGGTGCGGTCAGTGCGAGTGGGGTGCGGCGGGCGGGCTCGGGCGGGCGGGTGTGGGGTGTGGTGCGGGCTCGGGCGGGCGCGGGCTCGGGCGGTGTGGGGTGTGGGTGGGGTTGGGGTCAGCCGGTGCCGAGTCGGAAGCCGACGCCGCGTACGGTGACGACCCAGCCGTTGCCGCCGAGTTTTCCGCGCAGGCTGCTGACGTGGGTGTCGATGGTGCGGCGCGACCAGGAGTCGCCCCACACCTGTTGCAGGAGCTGCTTGCGCGGGATGACCGTGTCGGGCTGGGCGGCCAGCAGGCACAGCAGGTCGAATTCCTTGCGGGTCAGGGCGACGGGCTCGTCGTCGACGGTGACCTGGCGGGAGTCGACGTCGATGCGCAGCCGGCCCAGGTCCATCTCCCGGGCCGCGGCGGGCTGCCAGCGGGTGCGGCGCATGACCGCTTCGATACGGGCGATGAGTTCGCGCAGCCCGTAGGGCTTGGTGACGTAGTCGTCGGCGCCCGCGTGCAGGCCGAGCACGCAGTCGAGTTCGCAGCGGCGGGCGGTGACGATGATGATGGGGATGCGGCTGACCTCGCGGATGGCGCGGCACACCTCCAGGCCGTCCAGGTCGGGCAGGTCCAGGTCGAGGAGGACCAGTTCGGCGTCCTCGTAGGCGTGCAGGGCCGCTTGGCCGTGCCGGACGCCGACGGGGTCGTGGCCGTGGCGGCGCAGCTGGGCGGTGAGGGAGCCGGCCAGGGCGGCGTCGCCGTCCACCACCAGGATGCGCTGGCCGGTGGGTGCGCGGGCCGGGGCCGGGGTGCCCGGCTCGGTGGGGCGGGCGGTCTCGGGCAGGGCGGTCAAGGGCTCCAGCAGTGCCGGTGACGGTATGTGGCTCATGCCTTCCCCCGTTGGGTGTGCGGTGCCCGGGCGGGCCGCCGGCCGGTGCGGGCCGGCCGGCCGCGCCGCGGTGCGGGTCCGCCTACGGTTTCGTGGCCGGTGGGCCCTGGAGGGGCGCCGCGGGGTTCAGGACCCACGCGGAGTCGTGCCGGGTGAAGCCCACGCGCGGGTAGTAGCCGGCGGCGGCGGGCGCCGACAGGAGCACCACCTTGGCGTCGGGGGCCTGGCGGCGGGTCTCCTCCATCAGGGCGATGCCCACTCCCGAGCGCTGGTGGTCCAGGACCACGGCGATGTCGGAGAGGTAGGTGACGTAGGAGAAGTCGGAGATGCTGCGGGCGATGCCGATCAGGGTGCCGTCCGCCTCGCGGGCGACGACGACGAGGTTGGCCTCGCGCACCATCGCGGCCATCCGCTCGCGGTCCTGGACGGGGCGTCGCTCGCCCAGGCCGGAGGCGTGGTAGACGGCCAGGACCTCGTCCAGGTCGAGGTCGCCTCCGTTGACGCGTTCAGTCTTCCAGTTCATCGAGCATCTCCAATCGCCGCCGTATGACGTCGTGGTGGACGAGGAAGCGCTCGGGCCGCAGCTCTTCGCGCAGCTCGACGCCCTCGGTGGCCAGGGTGTCCCGGAAGGGGGTGGCGGTGGCCGCCGTCCGGTTGGCGGCGGCCTGCGCCGAGCGGTAGGCGTGCTCGCGCTCGGTGCCGTCGCCGAGCAGGTCGACCAGGACGGCCGAACTGTAGATGAGGCCGTGGGTGCGCTCCAGTGCGGCGCGCATCGTCTCGGGCCGTACGGTGAGGTGGGTCAGCAGCTCTTCGGCCTTGGTGGCCTGGAAGTGGGCCACGGCCAGGCTGTCGGGCAGGATGACCCGCTCGACGCACTGGTGGGCCAGGTCCCGCTCGTGCCACAGCGCGACGTCCTCCAGGGCGGTGGTGGCGTAGCCGCGCAGCAGGCGGGCCAGGCCGCACAGCCGTTCGCTGGTGGTGGGGTTGCGTTTGTGGGGCATGGCGCTGGAGCCCTGGTAGGCCGGGGCGCGCTGTTCTTCGACCTCGGCGACCTCGGTGCGCTGCAACAGCCGCATCTCCAGGGCGATCTGTTCGACGCAGGCCCCCAACGCGGCCACTGCCTGTACGAGTTGGGCGTGGCGGTCGCGGGCGACGACCTGGCTGGGCGCGGGCTCGATGCCAAGGCCCAGGGACTGGCACACGTACTGTTCGACGTAGGGGTCGATGAGGGCGTAGGTGCCCACCGAGCCGGAGACGGTGCCCACCGCGACGGCTTCGCGGGCGGCCGCCAGGCGGGTCAGGGAGCGGTCGACGGCGAAGGCGTAGCCGGCGAGTTTGTGGCCGAAGGTGGTCGGCTCGGCGTGGATGCCGTGGGTGCGGCCGACCATGAGGGTGTCGAAGTGCTCCAGGGCGCGGGCCACCAGGGTGCGGCGCAGGCGGCGGGCGGCCCCGCTCAGCAGGTCGGTGGCGCGGGCCAGGGTGTGGCCCAGCGCGGTGTCGACCAGGTCGTAGCTGGTCATGCCCAGGTGGACCCAGCGTGCGGTGGTTTCGGGGATGTTCTCGCAGTAGGCGGCCAGGAAGGAGAGGACTTCGTGGTCGCGGTCCTTCTCGATCTCGGCGATGCGGTGCGCGAGCGGTACGGGGGCGCGGCGCATGTCGCGCACGGCGTCCTCGGGGACGCGTCCCAGGCGTACTTGTGCCTCGGTGGCGAGGATCTCGACGCGGACCCAGGTGGCGTAGCGGGTCTGGTCGCTGAAGAGGTCCGCCATCTCGGGCAGGGTGTATCGGGCGATCATGCAACGACCTCTGTTCTGCGGGGTATCGGCACGCGGGTGGCTGTCGGCACGCGGGTGTTCGGCACGCGGCTGGTCGGCACGTTCAGTACGCCTCGAAGTACTCGCGCTGTTCCCAGGCGGTGACCTGGTCCGGGCTGGTGCCGGTGGTGGCGCACCAGGTTTCGTAGCGGCGCAGTTCGCTCTCCTTGAGCCGGGTGAGGCAGGTGGCCAGCGGGCGGCCCAGGAGCTGGTCGGCGCGGCCGGCGGTGAAGGCGGTGAGGGCTTCGCCCAGGGACTGCGGCACGTGTTGGCCGGTGGCCGGGGCGGGGCGTTCGGCGTCCGGGGTGCCGGTCAGGCCGGTGAGGCCGGCGAAGAGCTGGGCGGCGATGGCGAGGTAGGGGTTGGCGCACGGTTCGCCGCTGCGGTTTTCGATGTGGGCGCCGGTGCCGCCGCCGACCATGCGGAGCATGACGCTGCGGTCCTCCATGGACCAGTCCATGCGGGTGGGGGCCAGCGCGTGGCGGGAGTTGAGCCTGCGGTAGCCGTTGACGGTGGGCACCGAGAGCAGGAACAGCTCCCTGCTGTAGGCGAGCAGGCCGTCCGCGTAGGCCTTGGCCTGCGGGGACAGGCCGCCCGCGGGGCCGTCGGCGGCGAAGAGGTTGCGGCCGCTTTCAGTGTCCAGGACGGACTGGTGCAGGTGCCAGCCGCTGGGGTCGAAGGCGTCCAGGCGCGGCTGTGACATGAAGGAGGCGTGGTGGCCGCGGCGGGCGCACCAGCGTTTGGTGGCGGTGCGGAACAGCAGCATCGCGTCCGCGGTGTCCAGGGCGGACATCGGGCTGAAGGTGGATTCGACCTGGCCGGGGCCCGATTCGTGTTCCATGGAGCGCAGCGGCAGGCCGAGCGCGGCCAGGTGCATCGCCAGGGGGTCGGTGATGTGGGCGACGGAGTCGTAGCGGGCGTCGAGGTTGAACTGGTAGCCGGCGTTCATCGCGGCCACCGGGGGGGCTTGGCCTTGCAGGCCGAAGCCGTTGCCCGTGTTGCCGGGCGTCTCCTGCAGGAGGCGGGTGAGGTACCACTCGACTTCCAGGCCGGTGACCGGGGTGTAGCCGTGGGCGGTGTACTGGTCGCTCAGGCGGCGCAGCACGGCGCGGGAGGACAGCGGGTGGCGGGTGCCCTCGCGCAGGTATTCGTCGCCGATGACCCAGGCGGTGCGCGGCTGGGTGTCGGGCAGGAGCTGGAAGGTCAGCGGGTCGGGTACGAGGATGAAGTTGCCGGCGCCGGTGAGTTCTTCGACGCCCAGGCCGGGGTCGCCCAGGTCGACGGCGAGGGCGTGGCCGGTGTCGAAGAGGAAGGGGCCGGGGCTGAAGTTCATGCCGTTGCGCAGGACGGAGGCGAAGGTGTCCGCGGTCAGGGTCTTGGAGCGGGCCAGGCCGTGCGGGTCGCAGAAGACCAGGCGGACGAAGTCGAGGTGGGCGAGGTCGGCCTCGATCTGTTCGGCGGCGGCGAACTGCTCCTCGCTCCACAGGTGGTGGTCGGCGACGAAGGACGGCGTGCCGACGGCGTCCTGGGCGGCTACGGAGCGCCATGCGCGGGTGTACATGGGTCAGGGGGTCCTTTCGGTGGCGGGGACGAGCGCGTGCCCGGGGCGGGGCGGGGGCAGGGCTCCCAGCTCCCTTTCCAGGCGGTGGGCCACCGTCAGGACCAGTTCGTCGGCGCCGACGGGGCCCACGAGCTGGATGCCGGCGGGCAGTCCGGAGCCGGTCAGGCCGGCCGGGAGGGTCACCGCGGGCTGGCCGGTCATGTTGAAGGGGTAGGAGGCGGGTGACCAGGCCAGCCAGAGCAGGTCGCGGGGGTCGGCCGCCCAGGGCGGGGCGATGGCGTGCAGGTCGAAGGGTTCGATGGGGACGGTGGCCATGGCCAGCAGGTGGTGGCGGCGCATCACCGAGCGCAGCCGGGTGCGCAGTTGCTGGCGGACCTCTTCGGCGCGCATCAGGGCGGTGCCGCTCAGGGTGCGGCCGTAGCGGACGATTTCCAGGCGGCCCGGGTCGCAGTGTTCTTCGTCCTGGCGGGTGGTGCCGGCGGCTTCGGCGGCGGCCAGGATGTCGACGAGGGCGGGGTAGAGGTCCTTGCAGCGCACCTGGATGCGTTCGATGTGGTGGCCCTGGCCCCGGAGGGCGTGCATCGCCTGTTCGGTGACTTTGCGGATCTCGTCGGTGGTGCCCTCGTACTCGATCCATCCGATGTGCTGGCGGCGGCGGTGGGAGGGCAGGTCGATGGAGCCGAGGCCGGAGTCGGGGTCGGCGGGGTGGGGGCCTGCGATGACGGCGGCGAGCGCTGCGGCGTCGGTGACGGTGCGGGCCAGGGTGCCCTGGTGGGCGAGGCGGTCGACGCCGTTGGGGACGTAGGGGACGCGTCCGTAGGAGGGTTTGTAGCCGGCCACGCCGCAGAACGCGGCGGGGATGCGGATGGAGCCGGCTCCGTCGGTGGCCAGGGCGCCCTCGCCCAGGTGGGTGGCGACCGCGGCGGCGGCCCCGCCGCTGGAGCCGCCCGCGCTCAGGTGGGGGGCGTAGGGGTTGGCGGTGGGCGCGGCGGTGCGGCCCAGGGTGGTGGCGCTCCAGCCGTACTCGCTGGTCGTGGTCTTGCCGATGATGACGGCGCCGGCGGCGCGCAGCCGGGCGACGGCCGGGGCGTCCTGTCGGGGGCGGTGGTTGGGCAGCAGGGAGCCGCGGGTGGTGGGCAGGTCGCGGGTCTGCAGGAGGTCCTTGACGGAGACCGTGACGCCGAGCAGCGGGGTGCCCTGCCAGGCCTGCGTGCCGCGTTCGCGGATGCGGCGGTCGGCCTGCTCGGCGGCGCGCAGCGCTTCGTCGCCGGCGGCGGTGACGAACGCGCCGAGGGTGTCTCGTTCGCGTACGGCGCTCAGCACGGCCTGCACGTGCTCGACGACGGTCGTCTCGCCCCGCCGCAGCCGCCCGGTGAGCTCCCCGATCGCCCCGGTCGCCCCGGCGGTCATCGTGGGGTGCCCTGGGGGGCGGGGTGGGTGATGGTCTGCCAGTGCCAGGGGGCGTCGAAGGCGGTGACCTCGACGGGGGTGCCGGTGAGGGTGAGTTCGGCGGCCAGGGTGGTGGCGCGGGCGATGAAGCGGGAGGCGCGGTGGGCGGCGAGCAGGTCGGGTTCGGTGAAGGGGGTGCCGGCGCAGCGCAGCAGGCGCAGGTCGACGAAGCCGTTGAAGGTGCGTCCGGCGACCTCGACGGGCTGGGGGGAGCGGATGGAGAAGCGCACCTGGTTGCTGACGTGCCCGTGGTGGTGCTGGTCGGAGAAGAAGGCGATGTCGGGGATGGTGGGCGGCACGAAGTGGTCGCGGGCCACCACGGCGGGGTGGCGGGGCAGGTTGCCGGGCACGAAGTGCCAGGAGTTGTACTGCATGCGGGAGGACATCGCCCAGGCCGCGTCCGCCATCGCCTCGACCGAGCCGCCGAAGTGGGTGCGCGCCTGGGGGCGGGGCACCACGCAGCAGAAGTAGTGGGTGATGTCCCAGCCGCAGATCTCCGCCCAGCTCTCGGTGCGCAGCGCGGTGATCAGCGCGGGCAGGGAGCGCATGCCGCGGCTCATGGCGAAGTCGGCGGCGAACACGTCGGCGACGGCCGTGACGCTTTCGTGGACGAGTGCTTCCAGGCCGGTGGCGTGGGTGCCGTGCGGGCGGGCGAGCCAGGCGGGGTCGGCGGCCGTGCTGTGCCCGAGTTCGTCCAGGGTGGTGCCGGTCAGCGGCAGGCGGCCGGTCAGGCGGCGGCTGAGTTCCTCGTCGTGGTGTCGTACCCCGTCGGTGTCGGCGGCGATGCGTTCCACCTTGTGCATCAGGGTGCCGTGGATCTCGCGGTAGAGGGGGACCTGGCGGATCACCTGGCGGCGGCGTGCGCCGAGCGCTTCGGCGAGGGTCTTGAGGTCCTCCACGCCGTGGGAGGCGGCGGGGGCGATCGGCTCGCCGGGGACGCTGTCGTAGGTGTGGCGGATGCGTTCCAGCATGGCGGCGACGTGGTCGATGCTCAGCTGGGTGCCGTTGGCCTCCTCCACCCGGCCGGCGCCGGCGGAGCGGATGAGCAGGGTCAGGGCGATGACCAGCTGCACGTCGTGGTCCGACCAGAGTTCCAGGGGCAGTTGCTGCAGGCTGCTCAGGACGCAGTCGGGGTGTCCGGGCCACAGGGTCTTGCCGGTGAGGCTGTTCTGCTCCCGGAAGTTGGTGTACTGGCGGTGTTCTTGGTAGAGCACGAAGGGGGCGGTGCGCAGGGCCGCTTCCTTGGCCTGGTCCAGGAGTTCGTCGCGGCCCTTCTCGCCCTGGCGCTCCAGCCAGGCGCGGCAGTCGGCCAGGGTGTGGGCGGTGCGGGCGGCGGCGCGGCTCATGTGGGCGTGGTAGGCGCGGGCGGCCTGCAGGGACCAGGGCACGCGCAGGACGCCGCCGACCAGGTGGCGGCGGTCCAGGGGGCCCTGGGTGGGGCCGCGCAGGACGATGCGGCCGGTGGTGGCCAGGGCGAGTTCGCCGACGAAGACGGGTTCCTCGGCGGCGGCTTCGATGAGGTCGACGACGGCCGGTTCGGCGGTGTCGGTGCTCTCGTGTGCGGTGGCGGTGGTGGTGTCCTCGCGCCAGGTCAGGCCCCACAGGGCGTGAAAGGCGGCTTCCTCGGTGGTGCTCAGGGCCCGCAGCTGTACCTGGGGCGGTACGTGGCCGTCCAGGTTGAGGAGGATGTCGACGCTCGTGCGCAGGTCGGCGGCGGTGCGGGCGCGCTGCCAGACCCGTTCCAGGAGGGCGGGGAAGCCGGCGCCGGGCTCGCGGGTGCGGTCGGGGCCCGGTGCGGTGCCCGCGGTGGTGCCCAGGCGGCTGGGGCGGCGGCTGAGGCGTTTTCTGGCGTTGGCGGCGCGGCGGCTCTCGCGTTCGGCGGGCCCGGTCGTTTCGGCGGGCCCGTTCGTTTCGGCGGGCCCGGTCATGAGGTGCCCGCGGACAGGTCGATGTGGCTCCACAGGCTCGCGTCGGTGGACTCCCAGTCCTCGTCGACGTAGATGCAGTCGACGGGGCACTCCAGGACGCAGGCGGGGCAGCCCGAGCACAGTTCGGGAATGATGATGACGTCAAGACCGCGGTCGAATATGGCGCCGAACTCCTCGGGGCAGCCGCGCAGGCAGCTGTCGCAGGTGATGCACTCCGAGGTTTCTATGCGGCGCGGTGGCTTCTTCCAGTTCTCGCCGCGAGTTCGCGCGGCGATCCGCTCGGAACGGGCGGATTTCGCCGCCGGCAATGCGTTCTCGCTCACGGAACACTCACCCTTCGGGTCGGTTCGAGACGCCCACATCGTTACGACGGTGTCTCGACCACTCCATGAGCTTCGGTGGTGGCGTACTCGACTGCTTTGTTCAACCGGTGAATTGCTCGGTTGAACAGTGACGGGCGGTTCTACCGTCGTGCCCACGAACCGCCCCCAGGGGGTCCGACCACGAACAGGAGCTGCCACGATGCCTGCGACGCCGGCGCCGAAACTGATGACGTTCCTGACCTTCAGGAGCCAGGCCGAGGAGGCGCTGCAGTTCTACACCTCGCTCTTCGACAACAGTGAGGTGCACCGGATGATCCGGGCCCGCGCCGGGGAGCCGGGGTGGGAGGAAGGGGTGCTGCAGCATGCTCTCTTCACGCTCGACGGGCAGATGTTCATGTGTACGAACATGCCGCCGCCGGGGGCCGTTGGATACGATCTTGCGCCGTGGGATTCGTATGAGTTCTCCCCCGCGACCGCGATATACGTGCAGTGCGAATCGGAAAGTGAATTCGATCGTTTCTACACGGCGCTTTCCGAGAAGGGCGAGGTCATCATGCCGGCGGGCGGGTATGAATTCAGTGCCCGGTTCGCGTGGCTGACCGACCGGTTCGGGGTGTCGTGGCGCATCAACCTCGTGCCGTCCAGGGGCTCGCGCGGCCGGTGAGCGCTGCATGCGGCTGAGGCCGGCCCGCCTCGTGGAGGGGGCCGGCCTCAGCCGTGTGCGGTGCGGTGCCGGTCAGCCCCAGGCGCCGGCGATCGCCTTGGTGGTCACGTTCAGGCGGTTGAAGAAGTTGGTCAGGGAGACCATGAGGATCAGGGCCGCCAGGCCCTTCTCGTCGTAGTGGGCCTTGGCGCGCTCCCACACGTCGTCCGGCACCGGGTCGGAGCGGTCGGCGAGGCGGGTGGCGCACTCGGACAGCTCCAGCGCGGCGCGCTCGGCGTCGGTGAAGTAGGAGGTCTCCCGCCAGGCGGCGACGGCGAACAGGCGCTCCTCGGTCTCGCCGGCCTTGCGGGCGCCGCGGGCCCCGGAGTCCACACAGGGGCTGCAGCCGTTGATCTGGCTCGCGCGCAGGTGGACCAGGTCCAGGGTCGTCTTCGGGACTCCACCGGAGTAGATCGCCTTGTACATGTCCTGCACAGGCTGGGTGGCGTCAAGGATCATCGCCGGGTTCTGCAGGCGCGCTTCCATGATTTTTCCTCTCTTGGATCAACATCGACGCCGCTTTCAGGCAGCGTCACTTCTATGACGATCGGGGGCGGGTGAGTGTGACAGCGGCAGGTCACCGGGGCTGCGGGGGTGGGGCGGGGGCGCGCGCCGCGGGGGATTCGGCGCGGCGCCCCCTTCCGTCCGGCGCGCCGGTCAGGTGCCGACGTCGACGCGGGCGGTCTGTGCGGGGCGCTCGCCGGGCAGCGGCGCCTCGTCCTCGGGGTGGCCCGGGCGCCAGATGCGCGGGCCGATGCTGAGGGAGAGGGCGGGGATGAGCAGGCTGCGCACCAGGAAGGTGTCCAGGAGGATGCCGATCGCGATGAGCAGGCCCTGCTGCAGGGAGGCCACGGTGGGGATGGCGGCCAGCACGCAGAAGGTGGCGGCCAGGACGACGCCCGCGGAGGTGATGACGCCGCCGGTGACGGTGAGGCCGGTGAGGGTGCCCTCGCGGTGGCCGCGGAGTTTGACCTCTTCGCGGACCCGGGCCATCAGGAAGATCGTGTAGTCCACCCCGAGGGCGACCAGGAACAGGAAGCCGATCAGCAGCAGTCCGCGGTCGATGCGGGGGTAGTCGATGGCGTGGAAGAGCAGGGAGGCCGCGCCGACGGCGGCGGCGAAGGAGACGACCACCGAGGCCAGCAGGACCAGCGGGGCGACCACCGCGCGCAGCACCAGGATCAGCATGAGCAGGACGACCGCGAGGATCAGCGGGATGAGGAGCATCTCCTCGTCCTTCTGGGCGTCGGAGGTGTCCAGGACGATCGCGGTCTGGCCGCCCACGACCGCCTCGGCGCTCTCACCTTGTGTCCTGTCCAGGGCGGTGCGCATCCGCTCGACGGTGTCCTTGGCCCCGGCGGTGTCGGGGGCGTCCGCGAAGACGGCGGTCAGGTGGGTCCAGCCGCCCGCGGTGCGCTGGGTGGCGGCGGATTCGACGCCGGGGACGTCCTTGACGGTCCGCAGTGCGGTGTCGGCTCCGGCGGCGGGCACGTAGATGTCGGCGGGTGCGGAGGAGCCGGCGGGGAAGTGCTTGGCCAGCAGGTGCTGGCCCTCCACGGAGTCGACGGACTTGGTGAACTGCTCGGCCTGGGTCTGGCCGGTCTCCACTGTGGCGGTGCCAAGGGCCAGGACGGCCAGGACGCCGATGGAGGCGGCCCAGATGACGCGGGGCCTGCGGCCCACGGCGCCTGCCACGCGGGCCCAGGTGCCGTGCTCGTTCTCCGCGCTGGCGTCGTAGCCGGGGGTGTGGCGCGGCACGAAGGGCCAGAACGTCCAGCGGCCCAGGATGACCAGCAGGGCGGGCAGCAGGGAGGTCATCGCCAGGAAGACCACCGCGATGCCGATGGCCACGACCGGGCCCAGGCCCTGGGTGGAGTTCATGCTGCCGAAGACCAGGCAGAGCGTGGCCACGCCGACGGTGGCCGCGGAGGCGGCGAGTGCGGGCAGGGAGCGGCGTACGGCGATCTGCATCGCTTCGTGGCGGTCGGCGTGGCGGTGCAGTTCCTCGCGGTATCGGGCGATGAGCAGCAGGGCGTAGTCGGTGCCGACGCCCACGCACAGGATCATCAGGATGTACGCGCTGAGTCCGTTGACGAGCAGGCCGGCGTGTTTGGCCAGGAGGTAGACCACGCCGCTGGCGACCTGGCTGGCCAGGAAGACGGTGAGCAGCGGGACGATCCACAGGACGGGGCTGCGGTAGGTCAGCAGGAGCAGCAGGGCGACGACGCCGAGGGCCGCGCCGAGCAGGGCGCCGTCCATGCCGCTGTAGACCTCGGCGAAGTCGCGGACGCTGCCGGCCTCGCCGGCGATGCGGATGTCCAGGCCGTCGGGTGCGTCTTTCTTGACGATGTCCTCGGAGTCGCCGACGGCGTCGGTGAGTACTTTGTTGTCGCTGGGGCTGGTGCGCAGCGGGTAGCTGAGGAAGGCGGCCTTGTCGTCCTTGGAGACCTGGGGTTTGGCGACGTCGCCGACGGCGATGTCGTCCTGGAGGGCGGCGCGGTCGGCTGCGATCTTGTCCCGGTCGGCGTCGGTGAGTCCGCCGCCGCGGGCGTAGATGATGATCGCGGTGCTGCTGTCCTTGTCGGCGAAGTGCTTCTCGGCCAGTTCGACGGCGTGGGTGGACTGGGCGCTGGAGGGCAGCCAGGTCTCGGGGTCGTTGTCCTGGACGTCGCCCAGTTTGGCGGCGAGGGAGCCGCCGGCGGAGATGAGCACGAGCCAGATGAGGAGTACGGCCCACTTGGAGCGGCGTCCGCTGACCATGCGGGCATAGCGGGCCAGGAATCCGGCTGCGGCGCCTGGACTGTCACTGTGGGTGTCTGGTCGACGACGTAGCGTTGTCATGGTTGCTCGCAAAGGGTCAGGGAGCCTGCTTCGGACAGCTCCGCTCTTGAAAAATTTGGGGAGAGCGCGACCAGGGGCGCGGCGCCTGGTCGAAGCCTGCGCGGCCGCATCCCGTCACACGCGGGTGGTCCCGTTCGTCACTGCTATGACGCCCGGCAGCGCGAAGATGTGACAGGCGTTTGTCACACACCGACCGGGATCGAAGGGGACGACGGTGGTCATGCAGGAAAACGAACGGTTGGCGCGCGCGTTCGAGGAGAAGCGGCCGCGGCTGCAGGCCGTGGCCCACCGCATGCTCGGCGCGACCGATGAGGCCGAGGACGCCGTGCAGGAGGCCTGGATCCGGCTGCACCGCACCGAGACCGACAGTGTGGAGAACCTCGACGGCTGGCTCACCACGGTGGTGAGCCGGGTCTGCCTGGACATGCTGCGCGCCCGCAACCGGCGTGAGGAGTTCCTGGCCGAGCACGCCGAGCCCTCGGACGAGCCCCGTACCGAGGACACCTCCGATCCCGAGCAGGCGGCCGTGCTCGCCGACTCGGTGGGCCTGGCGATGCTGGTGGTCCTGGACACCCTCGACCCCGACGAGCGCCTCGCCTTCGTCCTGCACGACACCTTCGCCGTGCCGTTCGCCGACATCGCCGCAATCATCGGGCGCAGTCCGGCGGCCACCCGGCAGCTGGCCAGCCGGGCCCGCCGGCGGGTGCACGGCGCCTCTCCCCTGCCCGACCTGCAGCGCCAGCACAAGGTCGTGGACGCCTTCCTGACCGCCGCGCGCAACGGGGAGTTCGAGCGGCTGCTCACCCTGCTGGCCCCCGACGCCTCCATGCATGCCGACGACACGGCGGTGCGCATCGGGGCCGCGCCGCTGACCGAGGGCGCCGAGGGCGTGGCGAGCATCTTCTCCGGCGGGGCGGAAGCGGCGCGCATCGCGCTCATCGACGGGTCGGTGGGAGCGGTGTGGCAGTCCAAGGTCCGCCCCATCGTGGTCTTCAACTTCACCATCGAGGACGGGAGGATCGCCGCGATCGACCTGGTGGCCGGGCCCGAGCGGCTGCGGGAACTGGACATCGTGGTCCTGGACGCCTGAGCCGCGGTCAGCTCCCGGGCGCGGTGGCGCCCGGGGGCAGGCACTCCTCCAGGAACGCCAGGGCCCGCAGGTGGTAGGCGCGGGCCGCCCAGCCCAGGCTGATGTTGTGCCCCGCGCCCGGCTGGTGCTCCAGCAGGACGCGGGGCGCGGCGGTGAAACCGGCCGCCAGCGCTGCCAGGTCGGCCTCCTGCCTGCGCCACCACAGCTCATGCTCGGCGAAGGTGAACCGCACCGGCACCCGCACCCGCGGCGCGAGGCGGTCGAACGTCCCCGGCCAGGCGGTGAGATCGGCCGCCTCCCGGGGCGGCATCGGCGCGACCGTGTCCGCGCTGGCCCTAAAGGTGCCCGGCGGGTACAGCCGCAGCGGCCCCCAGTGCCGGCGCCGGGCGGCGGGACGGTCGTGGCGCACCTCGTCCTCGGCGCCCGGCGCGTACCGCCGTCCGCAGCCCGAGATGTCCACGCCGAGCAGCCCCTCGCCGTCCTGGGCGTGCGCGGCGAGGGAGAGGGCCAGCTTGCCGCCGAAGGAGTGCGCCAGCAGGAAGTGGCCTGCGCCCACCGGGTGGCGGCGGGCGAAGTCGGCGAGGGCCGCGCGCAGCAGCGGCGTCTGCTCCGCCAGCGGCAGGCCCTCGGGCAGCGCGGCCCTCGACCGGCCGTAGCCGGGCCGGTCGAGGGCCAGCACGGTGCAGCCGAGCCGGGCCCCCAGGCGCAGCAGGGACAGCTCGGGGCGGGCCTGCCCGTTGAAGTACCCGGCGCTCATGCCGCCGCCGTGCACTGCTACGACCAGTGCGCGCGGGGGCCCCGCGGGTTCGCACAGCAGGCCGGACAGAGAGAGCCCGGCGGCGTCCAGGACGACCGCGCGGACTTCGCCCGGCTGCCCCCCGCACGGGGCAACGGCGGCCGGGGCAGGGGTTGTTGGCGTCGGCACTGCCCGGCCCGCCCCGCGCCGGGCCACCGGCGCAGGCACCGGCGCCGCACACGTGGCGGGCTCAGCCGCGCCGGGGGCCGTTGGCACTCCTTCGCCCGCCTCCCGCCGGGCCCGCGGCGTCGGTCTCTCGCGTGCGGCGGCCGCCCCGCCCGCCCCGGGAGCCGTTGGCGCAGCCTCCGGCGCCCCAGGGGCCGTTGGCACTACGCCGTCCGTTCCGGGCCGAACCACCGGGTCAGGGCGGCGGTCAGGGCGGCGGGGGTGTCCTTGCTGGTCCAGGCCACGTGGCCGTCGGGGCGTATCAGGAGGGCGTCCAGGGGGGTCAGGACGTCGGTGGTGCCCTCCGCCGGTTTGGCGGTGGCCGTCACCGTGTGGACGCGGTCGGTCCAGGGGGCGGCTGCGGCGCGCAGGGCGGGGTCGTCGGCCAGGTCGAGCAGGATGCCGCGGGCGGGGTGCAGCAGGCGGGCGGTGTCGCTCTCGCCGTCGGCGCCGGTCAGGGGGCGCTTGGGCAGGCGGCGGCCGAGCAGGGGGTGGGGGGACGGCGGCGGCTCCGTGCCGGGCGGGGTCATGTCGTAGTGGATGTCCAGGTGGCTGACGATGCCGGCCAGGTGGCGTCTGACCTCGTCGTGTGCGAGGAGTTCGGTGAACAGGGCGCGCAGCGGGTCCGACTGTGCGCCGCCCAGGAAGACGATGCCCTGCGCGCGGGTGTTCATCAGCAGCCGCTGCCCGACCGGGTGCCGCTCCGCGTGGTAGGTGTCCAGCAGGCCCGCCGGGGCGGTGCCGCGGACCGTGGCGGCCAGTTTCCAGCCGAGGTTGACCGCGTCCTGCACGCCGGTGCTCAGCCCCTGCCCGCCCGCGGGCAGGTGGATGTGCGCCGCGTCGCCCGCCAGCAGCACCCGTCCGCGCCGGTAGGTGTCGGCCTGGCGGGTGGCGTCGCTGAAGGAGCTGACCCACTGCGCGCCGCCGGCGCTGATGTCCTCGCCGGTGATGTGCTGCCAGGCGGCGGCGACTTCGGCGAAGGTGATGTCCTCGTCGCGCTCCTGGGCCGGGACGCCGTGCGGGCAGACGATGATGCGGTCCACGCCCTCCTTGAGCGGGGCCGCCATCACCATGCCGTTGGGCAGCCGTTCGCCCAGGAAGCGGGGCTTGAGGCCACAGCCCACGACGTCGGCCAGGTACATGGTGCGGGTGGCGGGCAGGCCGGGGAAGTCGAAGCCGGCCGCCTTGCGGATGCTGCTCTGTCCGCCGTCGCAGCCCACCAGGTAGGCCGCGCGCAGCCGGCGGGGCCCCTCGGGGGTGCGGGCGGTGACCTCGACGTGGTCGCCGTCCAGGAAGCCCTCGGCCAGCTCCGTCACCTGCCAGCCGCGCCGGATGTCCGCACCGAGCTCCCTGGCCCAGGTCTCCAGGACCGCCTCGGTCTCGTTCTGCGGGATGCCGCGGGCCCCGAAGTGGGCGTCCTCCAGCGCGGTGTAGTCGAACTGCACTCCGCCGAAGTGGCCCAGCGGGCTGACCTCCAGGCTTTCGCCCTGACCGAAGCGGGGCAGCAGTCCGCGCTGGTCGAAGACCTCCATGGCCCGGGCGGTGAAACCAAGTCCCCGCGACTGCCCTGTCGGCTCGGCGAGCCGCTCCAGGAGGGTGACGCGTGCCCCGCCCAGGCGCAGTTCGCCCGCGAGCATCAGGCCCGCCGGGCCGGCGCCGACCACGATGACGTCGGTGTCATGGGTGTCGTGGGTGTCATGGGTGTCGTGGGCGTGGTGGGTTTCGTGGGTGTTGTCGGTGTCCGCCGCTGTCCCCGCCATGATTGTCCTGCCTCTCCTTGCTCGCGGATGTCGGGTGCTCGTCAGTGCGTCAGTGCGGGGTGCCGAACCAGCGCTCCAGGACGGCGCTCAGGTCCTCGGCGCCGCCGGGCTGGTCGCTGGTGGCCGCCCACACCACGTAGCCGTCCGGGCGCACCGCCACCGCGGTCACCTTGTCCAGCTCGCCGGGGTCGCTGTCCGGCTCGGGGCGGGCCACCACCAGGTCGATGCGGTCGGCCCACCGCTCCCCCGCCGCCGGCACCCGCCCCTCCAGGCCAAGCAGCAGGCCGCGCCCCGAGCGCAGCAGTTCCAGGGTGGTGCAGGTGGCGCTGCCCACCCGCAGCCGGGCGTGCGGCAGGCGCAGGCCCGTCAGGGGGTGGCCGGTGCCGCGGTCGGCGTAGCGGATGTCGAGGCCGCTGATCATGCCGGCGAGGCGGGTGCGTACCTGCTCGTCGCCCAGCAGTTCGGCCAGGACCGCGCGCAGCGGCTCCACCTCGGCGCTGCCCAGCAGCAGCATGGCCTGGGCGCGGATGTTGGCGAGCACGGCGCGGCCCACCGCGTGCCGTTCGCTGTGGTAGGTGTCCAGCAGACCCGCGGGGGCGTGTCCGGCCAGGACGGCGGCGAGTTTCCAGCCGAGGTTGAAGGCGTCCTGCAGACCCAGGTTGAGGGCCTGGCCGCCGATGGGCATCTGGCGGTGGGCGGCATCGCCCGCGTACAGGACGCGGCCGTGGCGGTAGTGGGTGAGCTGGTGGTTGGCGTCGTCGAAGTGGTTGACCCACAACGGGGTGCCGGCGCTGATGTCCTCGCCGGTGACCTGCTGCCAGGCGGCCACTACCTCGGCGTACCGCGGGGGGCGGGTGCGCTGCCCGGCGGGCGTGCCGGAGGCGTGGACCATGACGCGGGTGACGCCGTCGGGGCGGCGGGCGGCGATGGCCAGGCCGCCGGGCAGCCGCTCGAAGCGCCGGTCGCGGATGTGGATGCCCTCCACGTCGGCGCGCAGCAGTTCGCGGGTGGCGCCGTGGCCGGGGAAGGCGGCGCCGGTCAGGCGGCGCACGGTGGAGTCCTGGCCGTCGCAGGCCACCAGGTACTTCCCGCGCAGGCGTACGGGGCGGCCGTCGCGGTCCATGGCCTGCGCCTCGACCGCCTCGCCGTCCTGGACCAGGTCGATCAGTTCCAGGCGGTGGCCGCAGCGGATGTCGGCGCCCAGTGAGAGCGCCCACTCCTCAAGGACCGACTCGGTCTTGGTCTGGGGCACTTTGTGCTGGCCGGGGTAGGCGCCGGGCAGGGTGAGGTCCAGGGGCAGGCCGCCGAAGTGGCCGCGCGGTTCGGTGGGCGGGCTGGCGAAGTCGGTCAGCAGGCCGCGGCTGTCGAAGATCTCCATGGTGCGGGCGTGCAGGGTGGAGGCGCGGGACTCCTTGGTGGGGCGGTGGCGCTGTTCGACGACGGCGACCTGGATGCCGTTCAGGCACAGTTCGGCGGTGAGCAGCAGCCCCACGGGGCCTGCGCCGACGACGATGACCTGGGTGTCCAGCACGTCGCTGCGGCCCGGAGCACTCTCGCGGGAGCGGCGGGGGCGGCCCGCGTCCTGCGCGGCCATGTCAGTGGGTCCGCTCCGCGTAGTCCTTGGCATGGCCCAGCGTGGCGCGGCTGTTGGTGGACAGCGCGCTGTGCACGTAGGCGCGGGCGTCGGCGGCGGTGGCCCGGTCGCCGAGGATCTTGGCGATGTTGGCGGTGTTGATCGACACGGTGTGCTGGGAGGCGGCCTCGGTGGTGCCCCGGCCGGTGTCGGTGAAGGTCCAGTAGCCGGTGTGCAGGGTCATCAGGGCGGGCAGGGTGACCTGCTTGTAGGCGATTTTGCGGGTGTCCAGGGCGACCCGGTAGGACTTGGTGGTGTGCACCGAGCCGTCCTTGGCGCGGGTGTCCATCTCCAGGATCTGCAGGCCGGGGGCGGGTTCTTCGAAGCGTACGGTGGCCACGTGCGGCAGCCGTTCGGGCCAGCGCCCGGCCTCGTTGACGAAGTCGAAGGCGTCCTTGGCGGCGCCGTTGATCTCCACGGTGTCGGTGAAGGAGAAGACCAGGTCCTCGCGCTCGGCGGCGTGGGCGTGTTCGACGTTGTCCTTGAGGGCGGCCAGTTCCGCGGTGCTGTTGGTGTCCACGGCCCTCTCGATCCACCGCAGGTCCGCCGGGTCGTCGTCGATGGCCCGGTAGTCGTGCAGCAGCCGCACCCGGGAGGTGTCCTGGCCCTGCGGCTCGACGATCCAGGTGCCGCCCATCGCGGCGACGGGCGCGGTGGTGACCTCCTGGCGGAAGACGATGCGCAGGCCCTCGGGGTCCAGGGTGCGGCGCGAGGTCCAGTTCTTGGGCTCGCCGTTGGCGGTGGCCCAGATGCGGATGCGCTCCTGGTGCTCGCCCGTCTCCTCGCGCTCGACGTGGATGGTGGGCGGGAAGATCTGCGGCCAGTGGCTCACGTCCGCCAGCAGGCGGTAGACCGTGGCCGCGGGCGCGCCGATGGTGATCTCGTGCTCGACCTGACGCGTCGTCATGGCAGGTGCTCCTCGTACGGGGCGGGCGGGGCGGGGCGATCGGGGCGGGGCGATCGGGGCGGTCAGAAGTTGCCGAGTCCGCCGCAGACGTTGAGGGCCTGGGAGGTGATGGAGGCGGCGGTGTCGGAGGCGAGGTAGCCGATGAGGCCGGCGACTTCCTCGGGGGTGCTGTAGCGGCCCAGGGGGATCTTGGCCTGGAACTTGGTGAGGATCGCCTCCTCGGTGGTGTCGTAGGCGGCGGCGTAGCCCTGGCGCACGCGCTGGGCCATGGGGGTCTCCACGTAGCCGGGGCATACGGCGTTGACAGTGATGCCGCTGGGCGCGAGCTCGTTGCCGAGCGCCTTGGTGAAGCCGACGACGCCGTGTTTGGAGGCGGAGTAGGGGGCGCCGAGCACGACGCCCTGCTTGCCGGCGGTGGAGGCGACGTTGATGATGCGGCCGCGGCCGCCCTCCTGCATGCGGCCGGTGGTCAGGACGGCGCGGGTCATGCGGAAGACGCTGTTGAGGTTGGTGTCGATGACGTCGTCCCACAGTTCGTCGGTGAGCTGCGCGGTCACCCCGCCGCCGGACCGGCCGGCGTTGTTGACCAGCACGTCCACGGGCCCGAACCGCTCCACGGCGGCGGCCACGAACGCGGTGACGGAGGCGCCGTCGCGCACGTCGAGGACCTGGCCCTCGGCCTCCAGGCCGTCGTTGCGCAGGGACTTGACGGTGGCGACGACGTCGCTGTCGGTGCGGGCGCCCAGGAAGATTCGGTGGCCCTGCTGGGCGAGCAGGCGGGCGGCGGCCAGGCCGATGCCGCTGGTGGCGCCGGTGACCAGGGCGAGGCGGGGGGCGGTCTGTGTCATGGCGGGTGTCCTCTCAGGCCACGCGGGCGGCGGCCAGCCGCTCGTTGACGGTGTGGATCAGTTCCCTCGGGGTCAGGTCGTCGCTCAGCGTGTCGTCGTCCAGCGCGATGCCGTACTCGCGCTCGATGCAGCCGCCGGTCTCCAGCAGGGCCAGCGACTCATAGCCCAGCAGGCCGAAGGCGGTGTCCAGGATGTCGTCGTCCAGCGGGGCGGCCTCGTCGGCGCCCGCGGCCTCGACGAGGATGCGCGTGAGGTCGTCCAGGGTGAAGGGCTGCTCGCTCATGGTTGGTCTGCTTCCTTCGTCTCGGGCCCGGCCGGCAAGGCGGCAGGGCGCCGCCGGTGTGCCGCGGGGCGGTTCACTGTCCGGCGCGCACGACCATCGCGGAGTTGAACCCGCCGTGGCCGCGGGCCAGCACCAGCGCGGTGCGCAGCGCGGCCGGGCGCGCCTGGTACAGGACCAGGTCCAGGTCGTACTCGGGACAGGGGTCGATGTGGACGGTGGGCGGGATGAGGCCGGCGCGCATCGCCAGGAGCGCGCAGGCCACGTCCAGGGGCGCGGCGCCGGAGTGCAGGCGGCCGGTCATCGTCTTGGGCACGGTGACCGGGACGCGGCCCGGGCCGAACACCTCGCTGATCGCCGCGGCCTCGGCCCGGTCCAGGTCGGGTACGCCCGCGCCGTCGGCGAAGACCACGTCGATGTCGCCGGGCGCGGCGGCGGCGTCCTGCAGTGCGGTGCGCATCGCGGTGCGCAGGGTGGAGGGGCGGCCGCTGTGCGGGGGCGGGTCGATGGTCGCTCCGTAGCCGGCGAGTTCGCCGTAGAGGGTGGCGCCGCGGGCGCGGGCGGCCTCGGTGGGTTCCAGGGTGAGCAGGGCGCCGCCCTCGCCGGGCACGTAGCCGCGGGCGTCGCGGTCGAAGGGCAGGTAGGCGCGGGTGGGTTCGTCGCTGTCGCTCATGCGGCCGCCGGCGAGCTGGGCCACCCAGCCCCAGGGGCACACCGAGGCGTCCACGGCGCCGCCCACGATCAGCGGGGTGCCCTTGCGGATGAGGCGGCGGGCCTGCGCAAGGGCGTCCAGGCCGCCGGCCTGGTCGCTGACGACGACGCCGCTGGGCCCCTTCATGCCGTGCCGGATGGAGATCTGGCCGCTGTTGACCGCGTAGAACCAGGCGAAGGACTGGTAGGCGGAGACGAACTGGCTGCCCTTGGCCCACAGTTTCTGCAGTTCGTCCTGGCCGAACTCGAAGCCGCCGGCGTGGCTTGCGGTGACCACCCCCATGTCCAGCGGGTCGAAGGCGGCCACGTCCACCCCGGCGTCGGCCAGCGCCCAGTCCGCGGCGGCCAGCGAGAGCCGGGTGACGCGGTCGGTCTGCGGCAGCAGCCGGCCCGGCAGGTGCTCCGCCGCCTCGAACCCGGGGATCTCCCCGGCCAGTTGGGCGGGGTAGCTCGAGGGGTCGAAGCGGGTGATGCGGCCGATGCCGCTCTTCGCGCCGAGGGTGGCCGCCCAGTAGTCGGCCGCGCCCAGGCCGTTGGGGGCGGCGATGCCCATGCCGGTGACCGCGACGGCAGTCATACGGTGCTCCTTCGCGCCGGGGCGAGCACCATCGCGCTCTGGAATCCGCCGAAGCCGCTGCCGACCGTCAGGACCGCATCGACCTGCTGGTCGCGGGCCGTCAACGGCACGTAGTCCAGGTCGCATTCGGGGTCGGGGGTGTGCAGGTTGGCGGTCGGCGGCACCACGTCGTACTCCATGGCCAGCGCGGAGGCGGCGATCTCGATGGAGCCGATGGCGCCCAGCGAGTGGCCCACCATCGACTTGATGGAGCTGACCGGGGTGCGGTAGGCGTGCTCGCCCAGCGCCCGTTTGAACGCGGCCGTCTCGTGCCGGTCGTTCTGCTTGGTGCCCGAGCCGTGGGCGTTGATGTAGTCGATCTGCTCGGGGATCATCCGTGCCTCGTCCAGGGCCAGGCGGATGGCCTCGGCCATCTCCGCGCCGTCCCGGCGCAGTCCGGTCATGTGGTAGGCGTTGGAGCGGGTGGCGTAGCCGGCGATCTCGGCGTAGATGTGGGCGCCGCGGCGCCGGGCGCTCTCGAGCTCCTCCAGGACGAAGAAGGCGGCGCCCTCGCCCAGCACGAAGCCGTTGCGGGTGCTGTCGAAGGGCCGTGAGGCCTGTTCGGGTGCGTCGTGGCGCGGCGTGGTCGCCTTGATCGCGTCGAAGCACGCCATGGTGATCGGGGAGATCGGCGCGTCGGACGCCCCGGCGACCATGACGTCGACGGAGCCCTCGCGCACCAGCTCCACCGCGTAGCCGACCGCGTCGATGCCCGAGGTGCAGCCGGTGGAGACGACCGTGGAGGGGCCTTCCGCGCCGACCGCCCAGGCCACCTCCGCCGCGAAGGAGCTGGGCACCAGGTAGTTGTACAGGTGCGGCACCGCGTAGCGGTGGTCGACCAGGTCCAGGCGGCCGCCGTCGCTGACGACGCGGTATTCGTCGTCCAGGCCCATGGTGGCGCCCACCGCGCTGCCCACGACCACGCCGATGCGGTGCGGGGCGTGCTCGCTCAGCTCGGCGCCGCTGTCCTGGACGGCGGCGCGGGCGGTGACCACGGCGAACTGGGCGGCGCGGTCCATGCGCCGCACCTCCTGCGGGCTCAGCCCGTGCTCCAGGCCGCAGAAGTCGGCCTCGGCGGCCACCTTGGAGCGGAAGGGGGCGGGGTCGAAGAAGGTGATGCCGCGGGTCGCGGTGCGGCCCTCGCTGATGAGCTGCCAGAACTCCTTGCGGCCCAGGCCGCCGGGGGCCAGGACCTCCAGGCCGGTGATGACGACGCGGCGCTGCGTCATGCGCCGGCCTCCCAGGAGTAGAAGCGCTGGGCCATCGCGTCGGCCGGGGAGCGCCAGGTGGCCGGGTCGTAGGCCTCGATGTGCGGCTTGAGGTCGTCGCTGATCCGCACGAAGCGGGCATCGTCCTTGGCGCGTTCGATGCGGGCGCCTCCGTCGTCGGAGTCGAAGTCCTGGAGGTGGAAGTACAGGCCGCGGTAGGCGAAGAGCTGGCGGCGGCGGGTGCCCATGCGGTGGGGCATGTCGGTGGCGTCGAAGTCGGTGAACAGTTCGGCGACGCTGCGGCTGGAGTCGATCGCCATCCGGGCCACGATCAGCGTGCTGTGCATACCTCGCTCCTTGCGGTGGGCGCCGTGCGCCGTGGTCGAAGGGGGCGGGACCGGCCGGCGGGCGGGGCCCGCGCGGCCGGCCGGGCGGCTCACGCGCCGGCGGCGCGGCTGTGGATCACCCGGTAGGAGTTCCAGTCGCTCTCGGTCTTCAGGGCGTTGATGCGCGCCTCGGACTTCTGGCGGGCCTCGGACTGCCGCGCGGTGGCCTGGTGGCGGTGGGCGTCGTAGTCGGCCTTGCTCGCCCACTGGGAGTAGACGACGACGAAGGGGCCTTCCAGGAAGCGGGCGCGCAGGCCCTTGAAGACGCTGTGCGAGCGGTAGCCGTCGACCTCCAGGAGCCAGGACTGGCCCTCGCCGAGTTCGGCGATCAGCTCGTCCTGGTTGCTCTGGGAGACCTTGAAGATCTCGATGACGGTGTGGTCGTCGCGGTCGGGCGAGACCTCGGTGGCCTCGCCCTGGGAGGGGTGGCGCTGGGTATGGACGATCTCGCTCTGCAGCAGCCGGATCGAGGTGGTGATGTCCTGGAAGACGGGCAGCGTGCGGTGCTTGAACTCCTCGCCCGCATACCGCTTCTCCAGGTCCTCGCCGCTGCGCCACTGGATGAAGTTGGCGGTGCCGGGGCTGTCCTGTCCGGCGTGCACGGTGGAGGAGATCCAGCCGTCGAACGCCGCGGTGTCGACGATCTTCCGCATCTCCTGGATCAGCTTGTCCTGCTTCTCCGGCTGGTCGGTGGTGAACAGGTTGAGGACGGTCAGGTGCTTGTCCTGGGTGGAGATGTAGGGCATGGCGTCGGGTCTCTTCCTGTCGGGCTGTCAGGGGCGGGTGCGCGGCGGGCGGGGCCGGGGCCGCGGCACGGGGCCGGGCGGCGGCCGTGCGGGCCGCGGTCGGTCCTTTAGCCGGGGCGCGGGCCTTTGGCCGGAGCGCGGTCGGTCCTTTGGCCGGAGCGCGGTCCTTTGGCCGGAGCGCGGTCGGGCCGCCGCGGGCGCGGTCGGGCGAGGGGCGGTCAGGCGGCGGGGCCGAACCAGCGCTCCAGGGCGGCGGGCAGGGGCAGCGCGTCCGGGTCGGGCGCGATCCAGGCGATGTAGCCGTCGGGGCGCAGCAGGATCGCCTCGGCGGCGGGCAGGGTGGGGCCGGGGCGTGCGGTGACGATGTCGACGCGGTCCGACCAGGCCTTGGCGGCGGCCGGCAGCGCGCTGTCGGCGCCGAGGTCGAGCAGTACGCCGCGGCCGGTGTGCAGCAGGGCGTGGACGCGGGTGGGCCGGCCCTCGCAGGTCAGGTCGCCGTCCTGAAGGCGCCGGCCGAGCAGGGGGTGCTCCCCCGCGCCGACGTCGTGGCGGATGTCCAGGCCGGTGACCATGCCGACCAGGTGGCGCTGGACCGAGTCGTAGCGGGTGAGTTCGGTGAAGACGTCGAGCAGCGGGGTGATCTCCTCGCCGCCGAGGTAGAGGATGCGCTGGGCCAGGGTGTTGGTCAGGATGCGGGCGCCGACCGGGTGGCGTTCGCTGTGGTAGGTGTCCAGCAGGGTGTCGGGGGCCAGGTCCTTGAGGACGAGGGCGAGTTTCCAGCCGAGGTTGACCGCGTCCTGCACGCCGGCGCTCATGCCCTGGGCGCCGATGGGCAGGTGGATGTGTGCGGCGTCGCCGGCCAGGAACACCCGGCCGTGCCGGTACCGCTCGGCCTGTCGGCTCACGTCGGTGGTCGAGCTCACCCACAGCGGGGTGGCCGCGTGGATGTCCTCGCCCGACAGCTTCTGGAAGGTGTCGGCGACCTCGTCGAAGGTGATCGGCTCGGTGCTCTTGCGCAGCGGCTCGCTGCGGTCGTAGTAGATGATGCGGCAGCGGTCCGGGCCCAGCGGCAGCACCATGATCATGCCGCCGGGTACCCGTTCCCCGGCGAAGCGGGGCCGCAGCCGCACCCCGCTGATGTCGGCGAAGCGCAGCTCGATGGCCGGTTCGGTGCCGGGGAAGTCGATGCCGGCGGCGGCGCGCACCTGGCTGCGGGCGCCGTCGCACCCGATGACGTACCGGGCGCGCAGTTCCTGGCCGCCGTCCTGTGTCCCGGTGCCGCTCGTGTGCAGGGTCACCCCGTGCTCGTCCTGGCCGAGGCCGGTGACCTCCACCGAGCGGCGGATGCGGGCGCCCTGTTCGGTGGCGTGGCCGGCCAGCATCGCCTCGGTGCGGGACTGGGGGATGCCGCGTGCGCCGTAGGAACCGCCGCTGAGCACCTGGTAGTCCAGCGGTACGCCGCCGAAGTGCCCGCCGGGGATGGTGTCGACCTCGCCGAGGCGGGTCAGCAGTCCGCGCTGTGCGAATTCCTCGATGGTGCGCGCGGAGAAGCCGAGGGCGCGTGACTGCCGCATCGGTTCGGCGAGCCTGTCGAGCACGAGAACGGAAATTCCGTGCTGGCCCAACTCACCGGCGAGCATAAGGCCGGTGGGTCCTGCACCTACGATGATCACGTCCGCGTCATAATTGTCCATCGTCGCCCATCCGCCGTCTTGTGGTTGATGTTTTACGAGTATGGACAGCGCCCGAGCGGCCGGTAAAGGGACGCCGGTACACAGCTTTTGCAGTCCACTACAGAAATGTGCGGGCAACGTCAGATCTTTGACAGGCGGGGTTGGTCGGGGCGGGTGTGTGGGCCCATTCTCAAGCATGACCTCGACTGAAGCTGAATCCTTCACTCCGGACACGGCCATGGTGGACGCCTTTACCGTGCGCGGTCTGCTGGACCGTTATCTGCTGGCGTTGGACACCGAAAAGCTCGATGACGCGTGGGCGCGCACCCTGTTCACCGAGGACGCGGTGGTCGCATTCCCGCTGAGCCGGCACGAGGGAATGGCCGGGCTCGCCGCATGGCACCGGGACGCGCTGGAGAATTTCGCGCGCACCCAGCATCTGAACTCGCCTGCGGTGGTGGAGCTGGCGGGTGACGGGGCGAGCCTGCGCGCCAATCTGCTCTCCACCCACGTGCACCATCCCGGCGGCCCGGGCCCGGAGTTGTTCACCACCGGCACCTCGGTGAGCGGCGCGGCCCGCCGCACTCCGGGCGGCTGGCGCCTGGCCCGGCTCTCGTTCGGGCTGATCTGGGTGGACGGGGTACCGCCCGGCGCCCGCGGCTGATGGCCCGGGGGCCTGCCGCGGGCGGGGGGTCAGCAGTTGAGGCTCAGCACCCGGTCGACGGTGATCTCCACGACCACGCGGCCGGGCGGGTTCGGCGGCCCGGAGAAGTAGCGCTCGGTGTAGCGGCGGACCCCTTCGGCGATGCGTTCGGGGGCATCGAGGATCCGGGCGGTGCCCTCCAGGCAGACCCAGGCGAAGCCGTCCACCTGGCACAGCGCGACGCGTGCGTGCGGGGTGGCCAGCACGTTCTTGACCTTGCGGGTCGTGTTCACGGTCAGGACGCGGGCCAGGCCGGCCGGTGCGTCCCAGGTGAAGCGCACCGGGGTCAGGTGGGGCGAGCCGTCGGGCCGCAGCGTGCTCAGCACGCCGGTGTGCGGCGCGGTGAGGAACCGGCGTGCCGCGGGGGACATCGCCGTCGCGCCGGCGCGCTGCGGGGAGAGCGTCATCGTCTTGGACTCCTTGTTCGTCTCACCGGCGCAACGCGCGCCCCGGCACCCGGTCAGTCGATTCCGCGGACCACGTTGCACTCCGCGGGATCGTCCTCCTCCTCGTCCACCCCGGCCAGCCGGAGCACCGGCGCGACTCCCTCGACACCGCGTGTCTGCCGCTCACGTTCGGCCTCGTCCATGGGCCTGTCCTTCCGCGACCGTGCGCCCCGCGGGGCTGCGGAGCCGGCTTGCTCCACCCGCCCACGTTGGCAAAGCGCTCTGGAGGCCGGGCGGAGGGGCGGCTCGAGTCCGCCTCGACACCGCACCGCGGCGCTTGAGTCGGCTTCGAACCCGGTGCGACCGGCGGCCCGCACAGTGACGGCTCCTGGCGCACCCGAGCCGGCGCCGCCACGCGGCCACGCCCCTGTGGAGGGAGATTCATGGCCAGCTTGATCAGGCGTGTGTGGCGCGAGGTGTACGCGGCCTTGCAGGCCTATGGCGCCATCTACATCTCGGGGGCGCAGCCCGCCGAGCACACTCCCCCGCCCGGCACCGCGCCGCCCGAGGCCGCGCCGCGGGGCGGGCCGCCCGCGGGTCATCCGGAGCGGCTGTGTCCGGAGGTCGCCCTGTCCCCGGTGGAGCGGGCCCTCAAGCGGCAGCTGGAGGCCGGGCCCTGAAGGCCGTGCGGGGGTGGGCGGTGGGGGTTCAGACGGCTTCCTGGCGGCTGCGCAGCCGCTCGGCGAACTGGCTCCACTCCCTGCCGACGCTCTCCGCGATGGGCGCGATGACGCCGACCCAGTGGGCGGGGACGGCGTTGACGAGCTCGCGCCAGCCGTCCGGGTCGCCGGCGTGCAGCGCCATCCACTGCAGGAACTCCTTGCCGCCCGCGGTGTAGCGGATGCACGGGTCGCCTGCGACCTTGGCGGCGACCGTCTCCCAGGCGGGCGCCGCCTCGGCGGCCTGCGGCGGGGCGTGCCGGTCCGGGCGCGGGGCCGGGTGCGCGGTGGGCGGGGTGTCGGCGGGCCGGTCGGCGGGGTGCAGGGTCAGGTGCGCGCCGGGTGCGCGCAGGCCGTTGCGTTCGGGGCTGACCCCGCGGCGCAGGCGGGCGCTGACGTCGTGGACGGTGCCCAGGGACACCTCGGTCTCCCGGGCGACTTCGCGCAGGGTGGCCTCGGGGTGGGCGTGGATGTAGGCGGCGGCGCGGCGGCGGCCCTCGCCGGCGCCGACCGAGCGCAGTTTGCCGTCCAGGCCCAGGCGCTGGCCGCCGGGCGGGGTGGCGCACGCGGAGCGTTCGCGCAGGACGGCGATCGTCTTGGCGCTCAGTCCGGTGACGCTGGCGATGGCGCGGTCGGACCATTCGGGGTGGGCGAGAAGGACGCGTTCGGCTCCGGCGATGCGGTCGGCCCGTGAGAGCGGAAGTCCGTGGGAACTGTTGGCCTTCATGGCGAGTACGAGTGCTTCGGCGTCGGTGCACTCGACGAGCCGTGCTTTTATGCTGTGGTCGCCGCAGAGTTTCGCGGCCTCCAGCCTGTGGAGTCCGTCGATGATCCGCCAGCCGTCTTTCTGGACGAGTACGGGCGGTAATTCCGTACGGCCCGACGCTTCGACGAGCAATTGGAGATAGGCGGTGTTGATTCCGCCCTGGCGCAGGTGCAGTCCGGGCGACAGTGCATGGACCGGGAGTTCCTGTGCCGGTGTCTTCTCGATGTTCTGGGGGCCGATTCTCGGGCCGGTTCCTTCACCGGCCGCCGGTTCCCCGTACCGTAATGCGGCGGAACTCAAACTGTCTGCGATCACCGTAGCCCGCCCGTCTTTGAAAGCCATCCGGTGTGCCCTTTCTGCTGCCATTCCGGATGAGCGTCGCAGCGGTTTCTCTAGCCGCAGTAGAGGGTGGGTCGATGGTCGTCGGACTGCGGTTGGGGCGGGTTTCAGCGGTGTACGAGCAGGCCGCGGCTGCGCAGGACCCAGCGCTCCAGGGGGCTGAAGACCAGCAGGTCGATGGCGACGCCGACCAGCAGGATCAGCAGGATGGCCTCGAAGACCATGGCCATGTCGCTGGCGTTGCGGCCGTTCTCCAGGAGCTGGCCCAGGCCCAGGCCCAGGTCGGGGAAGGAGGCGATGATCTCGGCGGCCATCAGGGAGCGCCAGGCGAAGGCCCAGCCCTGTTTGAGGCCGGCGACGTAGCCGGGCAGGGCGGCCGGCAGCACCACGTGCCAGGTGCCTTTGAGGCCGGTGGCGCCCATGGTGCGGCCGGCCCGCAGGAACAGCGGCGGTACCTGGTCGACGCCGGAGACCAGGCCGTTGGCGATGGAGGGGACCGCGCCGAGCAGGATCACCGCGTACATCATCGAGTTGTTCAGGCCCAGCCAGATCACCGCGGGCGGCACCCAGGCCACCGAGGGCAGGGACTGCAGGCCGGACAGGATCGGGCCGATCGCCGCGCGCAGGAACTTCAGGCGGGCCACGAGCAGGCCCAGCGGGGTGCCGATGAGCAGGGCGAGCAGGAAGCCGGACAGGCCGCGCGAGACGGACGTCCAGATGTAGCCCAGGAGTTCGCCCTCCAGCCAGGCCTGGCGGGCCACGTCCCACACGGCGCCGGGGGCGGGCAGTTTGCTGGGGTCCTCCACGATGTGGAAGGAGATGAGGCCCTGCCACACCGCGAGGACCAGCGCGATGGCGGTGAGCGGGGGCAGGACCTTCTCCTTCAGGGTGAGGGTGAAGGGCGTGCGGATGGGCTGGGGGGTCTCCAGGGCGTCCAGGCCGGCGAGGTCGTTGTCGCTGCCGTCCTTGTGGGCGCCGGTCTCAGTACTGGCCATGTCGGCGGATCTCCCCCCGCAGCTGTTCGGTGATCTCGATGGAGAGTTCGGCGACGGCACTGTCCTCGATGCGGCGCGGCTGGGGGATGTCCACGGCCCATTCGCGGGCGATGCGCCCGGGGCGGGAGGACAGCAGGATCACGCGCTGGGCCAGGCGGGCGGCCTCGCGCACGTTGTGGGTGACGAACAGGACGGAGAGCTGTGTCTCGCTCCAGATGCGGGTCAGTTCGTCGTGCAGCACGTCGCGGGTGATGGCGTCCAGGGCGGCGAAGGGCTCGTCCATGAGCAGCAGGCGGCTCTCCTGGGCCAGGGCGCGGGCCAGCGCGACCCGCTGGCGCATGCCGCCGGACAGTTCGTGCACCCGCTTGTGGTGGGCGCCCTTGAGGCGCACGAGTGCCAGGAGCTCCTCGGCGCGTTCGCGGCGCCGTTTGGGGGCGATGCCGCGCAGTTTCAGGGCGAGTTCGATGTTCTTGCCGGCGGTCAGCCAGGGGAACAGGGCGTGTTCCTGGAACATCAGGGCGGGCCGGCCGTCGGTGGTGATCTCGCCGGTGGTGGGCTCGTCCAGGCCGGCGACGAGGTTGAGCAGGGTGGATTTGCCGCAGCCGGAGGCTCCCAGGAGGGTGACGAACTCGCCGGGTGCGACGGCGAGGCTGATGTCGTCCAGGACGAGCTGTGGCCCGGCGGGGCCCGTGAACGACTTGGAGACGTGCTCGAGGCGGGCGGCGTGGCGGGCCGTCGCGGCGGCGCCGGTGGCCTTGTCGAGGGTCGCGGTCATGGTGGTCACCTCCAGGAACTCAGCGAGGGGGTTGGCGCACGCCGAGGTTGGCGTCGTCCACCGGGCGGTGCCCGGCGGTTTTGAGGACCTTGTTGAGCAGGGTGAGGTCGTAGATGCCGGACAGGTCGGGGCGCTTGAGCAGGCCGGCCCGCACGGCGTGTGCGGCCTCGGTGCGCAAGGTGGCGGCCAGCGGGTCGTCGGTGAAGTCGATGGACTGCCAGGCCGGGTCCAGGACCTGCGGGGGCAGGGCCTTGCCGGCGTCGGCCTCCAGCTGGCGGTTGGCCGCGCGTTTGGCCCGGCCGGGGTGCTCCTCGATCCACCGGTTGGTGTCCACCGACGCCTTCAGCACCGCCTCGACGACCCGGGGATGCCGGGTGAGGAACTTCTGCGACACGATGATGTTGGTGATGACGAAGGTGTGGCCGGGCCACAGGCTCTTCTCGTCCAGCAGGACCCTGCCGCCCTGGGCGACGATCTTGGAGGCGGTCGGCTCCGGCACCCACGCGCCGTCGATGGAGCCGGACCGGTAGGCGTCGGGGGTGACCTTGTTGTCGCTGCGCACCACGGTCACCTCGCCCGTGCCGCTCTGCGCGTCGACCTGCCAGCCCTGCTGGGAGGCCCAGTTGAGGAAGGCGACGTCCTGGGTGTTGCCGAGCTGCGGGGTGGCGATCCTCTTGCCTCTGACGTCGTCCAGGGAGGTGATCCTCTTCGGGTTCACGACGAGTTTCACGCCGCCGGAGGCGGAGCCGCCGATGATCCGCAGGTTCGTGCCGCCCGACTTGGTGAACCCGTTGATCGCCGGGGAGGGGCCGATCCAGCCGATGTCGAGGGAGCCGGAGTTCAGGGCCTCGATCTCGGAGGGGCCCGCGTTGAAGGTGGCGTACCGGGCGCGGGTGGCGCCCAGCGCCTTTTGGAAGAAGCCCTGCCGGTTGCCGACCAGGGCGGTGGCGTGGGTGAGGTTGGCGAAGTAGCCGATCCGTACCGAGTCCAGGCCGTCGATCTTTTGTGCGCCGGCGGCGATCCGCACGGTGTCCTCGTCCTTGGCCTGCGAGCCGTAGCCGCAGCCGGCGGGCGCCAGCAGCAGCAGTGCGGCCAGCAGGGCGGGGGCGGCGCGCCGGGTCAGAAGTCCCATCCCTCGTCCTTGGCGGCGTGGGCGGCCGGGTCCGGCAGGGCGAAGGACTCGCCGACCATGCCCGCGGTCAGGGTGGTGCCGTCGGCCGGGTCGATGAGGATGAACGAGCCGGTGCGCCGGGAGTGGGCGTAGGTGTCCAGGGGCAGCGGTTCGGCGGTGCGCAGGCGCACTTGGCCGATGTCGTTGGCGACGAGCTGCCCGGGGTGCGGGTAGGGCGAGAGGTCCTCCAGGGTGAGGCGGGAGGGGATGTCGGTGACCAGGGCCTTGACGGTGCGGGTGCCGTGTTTGAGGAGCACCCGGTGGCCGGTGGTCAGCGGCTGGTCGGCGACGTGGCAGACGGTCGCGGTCACCTCGCGGGTGGTGGCGGGTGCGTCGGCGGCCGGCACGATCAGGTCGCCGCGGGAGATGTCGAGGTCGTCGTGGAGCAGCACGGTCACCGACTGCAGGGCCCAGGCCGTCTCGACGGGGCGGCCCAGGCGTTCGATGGCGGTGATGGTGGAGGTGCGGCCCGAGGGCAGTACGCGCACCTGCTGGCCGGTGCGGAAGGTGCCCTCGGCGATGCGGCCGGCGTAGCCGCGGTAGTCGGGGTGGCCGGGGCTCTGCGGGCGGATCACGTACTGCACGGGCAGCCGGGCCGTCAGGGGCGCCAGGTGGTCGCTGAGCGGCACGGTCTCCAGGTGTTCCAGGACGGTGGGGCCGCTGTACCAGTCCATGTGCGCGGAGGAGTCCACGACGTTGTCGCCGGCCAGCGCGCAGATGGGGATGACGGTGACCTCCGGGCCGCCCAGCTCCTTGACGTAGGCCGTGTACTGCTCGGCGATCGCCGCGAAGGCGGGCTCCTGGTAGCCGACGAGGTCCATCTTGTTGACGGCCAGGACGATCTGCGGGACGCGCAGCAGGGCGGCGATGGCGGTGTGGCGGCGGGTCTGTTCGACGACGCCGTTGCGGGCGTCGACCAGGATGATCGTCAGTTCCGCGGTGGAGGCGCCGGTGACCATGTTGCGGGTGTACTGCACGTGGCCGGGGGTGTCGGCGAGGATGAAGCGGCGCCTGGGGGTGGCGAAGTAGCGGTAGGCGACGTCGATGGTGATGCCCTGCTCGCGTTCGGCGCGCAGGCCGTCGGTGAGCAGCGCCAGGTCGGGGGCGGCCTGCCCGCGGTTGCGGGAGGCGTGGGCGACGGCCTCCAGCTGGTCGGCCAGGACCGACTTGGAGTCGTGCAACAGCCGTCCGACCAGGGTGGATTTGCCGTCGTCGACGGAGCCGGCGGTGGCGAAGCGCAGTGTGTCGGCGGCGGTGTCGCTCAGAACGCTCATCAGAAGTACCCCTCGCGCTTGCGGTCTTCCATCGCGGCCTCGGAGAGCTTGTCGTCGGCGCGGGTGGCGCCGCGCTCGGTGAGGCGGGACGCGGCGATCTCCGTGATGACCTTGTCGATGGTGTCGGCGTCGGAGTCCACCGCGCCGGTGCAGGACATGTCGCCGACGGTGCGGTAGCGCACCCGGCGCTTCTCGGCCCGCTCCCCCTCTTCGGGGCCGCCCCAGGGGCCGGCGGTCAGCCACATGTGGTGGCGCTGGAACACCTCGCGTTCGTGGGCGAAGTAGATGGCGGGCAGCTCGATGCGTTCGCGGGCGATGTACTGCCACACGTCCAGCTCGGTCCAGTTGGACAGCGGGAAGACCCGCACATGCTCGCGGGGCAGGTGGCGGCCGTTGTACAGGTTCCACAGCTCGGGGCGCTGGCGGCGCGGGTCCCACTGGGAGAACTCGTCGCGCAGGGAGAACACGCGTTCCTTGGCGCGGGCCTTTTCCTCGTCGCGGCGGCCGCCGCCGAAGACCGCGTCGAACCGTTCGCGCTGGATGGTGTCGGTCAGCGGGCGGGTCTGCAGTGGGTTGCGGGTGCCGTCGGGGCGCTCCTTGAGCACGCCGCGGTCGATGTAGTCCTGCACCAGGGCGACGTGCAGGCGCAGGCCGTGCTCGGCGACGACGCGGTCGCGGAAGGCAAGCACCTCGGGGAAGTTGTGGCCGGTGTCCACGTGCAGCAGCGCGAAGGGCACCGGCGCGGGGGTGAACGCCTTCAGCGCCAGGTGCAGCATGACGATGGAGTCCTTGCCGCCGGAGAAGAGGAGCACCGGGTTGTCGAACTCGCCCGCCACCTCGCGCAGGATGTGCACCGCCTCGGATTCCAGGGCGTCGGGGTGCGAGAGGGCGTAAGGGCTCTCGCCGCCCCCGCCGGCGGCCGTCACCGCATCGAGGGCCGGTGTCATAACAGTCCCCTTTCGGTGAGCAGGGCGTGCACGGCGGCGGCGGACTCCTGAACGCTCTGGTGCTGGGCGTGCAGGCGCAGGTCGGGTGCCGCGGGCTCCTCGTAGGGGTCGTCCACGCCGGTCAGGCCGGTCAGGTGGCCGGCGGCCTGCTTCGCGTACAGGCCCTTCACGTCGCGTGCGCTGCACACCTCCAGGGGGGTGGCGACGTGCACTTCGAGGTAGGGGGTGTGGTTGCTGTCGTGGCGTTTGCGCACCGCTTCGCGGCTGTCGGTGTACGGCGCGATCACCGGGGCCAGCGCCAGGATGCCGTTGCGGGCCAGGAGTTCGGCGACGTAGCCGATGCGCTGCACGTTGGTGTGGCGGTCGGTGCGCGAGAAGCCGAGGCCGGCCGAGAGCGCCTCGCGGATCTCGTCGCCGTCCAGGACCTCCACGCGGTGGCCCTCCGCGCGGAGCCGGGCGGCCAGCTCGTAGGCGATGGTGGTCTTGCCGGCGCTGGGCAGGCCGGTGAGCCAGACGGTGACTCCGGTCCTCACGGGCATCTCCTGGGGGGGGGTCGGGGGTGGTCGCCGGGGCGGGGTGCGCGGGTCAGAGCGGCCGGGCGGGCGGGTGCGGGGCGCCGAACCAGCGGGTCAGTGCGTCGGTGAGGTCGCTGTCGCTGCCGGGCGCGGTCCAGGCGACGTAGCCGTCGGGCCGGATGAGGAGGGCCTGCGGGGCCGGGCCTGCGGGGTGGGTGCTCCAGGTGGCGGTGACGAGGTCGATGCGGTGCGTCCAGTCCTTGGCGAGCTGGGCCGCCTTGCCGCCGGTGCCGTCCGCGCCGTCGGTGGTGATCAGTACGCCGCGGGCGGGATGCAGCAGTTCGGCGACGCGGGTGCGGGTGCCGTCGGGGCGGGTCAGTTCCTGCCGCGGCGGCATGCGCCGGCCCAGCAGGGGGTGGGCGCCCGGGCCCATGTCGTAGCGGATGCCCAGGCCGCTGAGGACGCCGGCCAGGTGGGCGGCCGCGTCCTTGTGGGTGAGCAGTTCGCCCAGTACCTCGCGCAGCGGGGCCATCTCCTGGCCGGTCAGGCGCAGTTCGATCGCGGCGCGGGCGTTGCGCGCCAGTTGCTCTCCGATCGGGTGGCGCTCGGCGTGGTAGGTGTCCAGGAGGGTGTCGGGGGCGTGGCCGGCCAGCACCGCGGCCAGTTTCCAGCCCAGGTTCACCGCGTCCTGCACGCCCACGCTCAGCCCCTGGGCCATGGCGGGCGGCTGGACGTGGGTGGCATCGCCCGCCAGGAAGATCCGGCCGCGCCGGTAGTGGGCGGCCACCCGGGAGGCGTCGGTGAAGCAGCTGATCCAGCGGCACTGCCCGTGGTGGATGGACTCGCCGGTCAGCCGCTGCCAGGCGTCGGCCAGTTCGGCGTAGGAGAGGGCCTCGCGGTCCTTGGGGCGCATGCCGCGCTCGTAGGCGACCACCCGGGTGACGCCGTCCTCCAGGTCCATCGCCATGATCATGCTGCCGTCGGGGAGGTTCTCCCCGATGCGCCGGCGGCGGGTCTCGATGCCGGTCACATCGGCCGTGTAGAAGCCGCGGGTGGGCTCGGGGCCGGTGAAGTCGATGCCGGCCAGCTTGCGGACGGTGCTGCGCCCGCCGTCGCAGCCGATCAGGTAGCGGGCGCTGTCGCGGCCGGGTCCCTGTGGCCCCTTCAGGGTCACCTCGACGCCGTCGGGGCTCTGGTCCAGGTCGGTGACCTCGTATCCGCGGCGGATGGGCACGCCGAGGTCGCCCGCCCAGTCCTCCAGCATCCGCTCGGTGCGGAACTGCGAGACGCCCCGGGCGCCGCTGTGGTCCTCCTCCAGGAGGTCCAGGTCGATGGGCACCCCGCCGAAGTGGGCGTCGGCGGGCTCGGTGGCGCCGAGCCGGGCGAGCAGGCCGCGCTGGTCGAAGCTCTCGACGGCGCGGCGGGTGAGGCTGGCGCCGCGGGACTCGCGGGCCGGGGCGGGCAGCTTCTCGTAGACGACGACATCCGCGCCGACCAGGCGCAGTTCGCCGGCCATCATCAGTCCGACCGGGCCCGCGCCGACGACGATCACGTCCCTGCTCATGCTCGCGCTCCTGTTCGGTGGGTGGTGCCGGGGGTGCCGAACCAGTGGCCAAGGACGTCGGTCAGGTCGCGGTCGCTGCCCGGCGCGGTCCAGGCGACGTAGCCGTCGGGGCGGATGAGGACCGCCTCGGTCGCTGTGGCCGCTTTCGTGGTCCAGGTGGCGGTGACGACGTCGACGCGGTCGCTCCAGTCGGCGGCCAGGTGGGCCGTCTTGTCCGCGGCGGCGGTGCCTTCGGTGAGGATGAGGACGCCGCGGGCGCTGTGCAGCAGCTCCGCGACGCGGGTGCGGGTGCCCTCGGGGCGGGTCAGTTCCTGCTGCGGCGGCATGCGCCGGCCCAGCAGGGGGTGCTCCCCCGGCCCCAGGTCGTAGCCGATGCCCAGCCCGCTGACGATGCCGGCCAGCTGCCCGGCGGCCTCCTTGTGCTCCATCAGCTCGCCCAGCACGCCGCGCAGCGGATCCATGGCGGCGTCGCCGAGGTAGAGCATCGACGCCGCCTGCGCGTTGCGGATCAACTGCTCCCCGACGGGGTGGCGTTCGCCGTGGTAGGTGTCCAGCAGGTGCTCCGGCGCCCGGCCGGCCAGGTGCGCGGCCAGCTTCCAGCCCAGGTTCGCCGCGTCCTGCAGCCCGGCGCTCAGTCCCCAGGCGGCCAGCGGCGGCATGGCGTGTGCGGCATCGCCCGCCAGCAGCACCCGCCCGCGCCGGTACTCCGTGGCCAGGGCGGCCGCGTTGTTGCAGGCCCACATCCACTGCGCGCTCGCGTGGTGGATGTCCTCGCCGGTCAACTTCTGCCAGGCGTCGGCGATCTGGGGGAACGTCAGTGTGGCGGGGTCCTGGTGTGGGGGCAGGTCCTTGTCGTGGACGACGATGCGGCAGCGGCCCTCGCCCAGCGGGGTGCACACCACCATGTGGCCGCCGGGCAGGCGTTCCCCGATGGGCCGCGGGCGCAGCGTGACCCCGGTGAGCTCCGCGGTGTACATGCCGCGGGTGGCCTCCCAGTGGCGGGCGGGGATGTTGGCGGCCGCGCGGACGGTGCTGTGCGGGCCGTCGCAGCCCACCACGTAGCGGGCGCGGTGTTCGCCGGGGCCCTCGGGCCCCTGGCAGGTGACGACGACGCCGTCGCTCTCCTCGTGCACCCCGGTGACCTCGACCCCGCGGTGCACCACCACCCCCAGCTCGGTGAGCCGGGCGGCCAGCATGTCCTCGGTGCGGGCCTGGGAGAGTCCCAGGACGCCGCTGTGGTCCTCCTCCAGCATGCCCAGGTCGAAACGGACGCCGCCGAAGTGGCCCATCGGGCCCCACCGGAACGCACCGAGCCCGGCCAGGAGTCCGCGCTGGTCGAGGGTTTCCGCCGCGCGCCGGTTGAAGCCGAGCGCACGGGATTCCCCGGAGGGGGCGGGGAGTTTGTCGAAGACGGTGACATTCACACCGCCCAGGTGGAGTTCGCCGGCCAGCATCAATCCGACCGGACCGGCACCGACAATTATTACGCCAGTTTCCATTGTTGACCTTCCACGCGGGGCGGCTGAGGAATCGTCGATGTCAAACTACACATCAGCATGTTCGGCTGCAATGACGGTACTGAATTCATAAGTCGGGGCGCCCGCCCGCGCGTTCAACCGCTGATTTTCCACGGTTGAACGCGGCGGGCGGACTTCATAGGCGATTTCTACGGGCTTTTTTCTACGGGGCGGGGTCCGGCGGCGGGCCCGCCTGGCAGACGGCGTCGGCGCCCCTGGCGGCGGCCGGGCGGCTGCCGTCCTTGAGGTAGGCGTCGACCACGGTGTTGATGCAGGTGTTGGCGTTGCGGGACAGGGACGTCTCGTGCTCGTAGCCGCCCTGCTCCACCAGCAGCCGGGAGTCGGGGAACCTGCGGTGCATGTCGCGGGCGCCGGCCAGCGGGGACCCGGCGACGTGCTCGCCCTGCACGACCAGGGCGTCGACGTTCTCGGCGCCGATCTTCTGCGGGGTGCCCGCGGGCGCCGGCCAGAACGCGCACGGCGCGTTGTACCAGGCGTTATACCAGGTCAGGAAGGTGTTGCCGGAGCGGTAGTCGCGGCTGTAGTCGCGGTGCCAGCGCTGCCAGTCGCGCGGCCAGGGCGTGTCGGTGCACTGCACCGCGTTGTACATGGCCTGCTTGTTCTGGGTGGGGTAGCCCGGCTCGTTGAAGGCGGCCTTCAGGCCGGTGGCGTCGCCGCGCAGCACCCAGTCGGCCAGGGCCTTGGTGTGGCCGCTCCAGGCGGAGCGGCGGTAGAGGTCGATGAGGAAGACCTCGGTGTACTCGGCCGGGCCGATCTTGCCGTCCAGGGGGGCCGTGCGCAGCCTGTCCATGCCCTCGTAGTACTTCGCCTCGACGGCGGCGCGGGTGGTGCCCAGGTGGTAGGTCGCATCGTTGCGGGCGATCCAGGAGAAGTAGTTCTCGGCGCTCTTCTCGAAGGTCGCGTTCTGGTCCAGGACGTTCTTGTACCAGCCGTCGCCGGGCAGCATCACGGTGTCCAGGACCATCCGGCGCACCCGGTGGGGGAACATCGAGGCGTAGACCGAGCCGAGGTAGGTGCCGTAGTCCCAGCCGAAGTAGGTCAGTTGCTCCTGGCCCAGGGCGCTGCGGATCAGGTCCAGGTCGCGGGCGGTGTCCTTGGTGCTCAAGTAGTTGAGGGTGTCGCCGTGGGCGCGGCCGCAGCTGGCGGCGAAGGCGCGGGCCTTGGTGCGCCAGGCGTTTTCCTCGGCGGCGGTGCGGGGCACCAGGTCGGCGCGGGCCCGGCCGGGCCAGACGTACTCCGGCGCGCAGGTGATCTGCGGTTCGCTGGCGCCGGTGCCGCGCGGGTCGAAGCCGATCCAGTCGTAGGTGGCGCCGACGGCCGGGGAGAGTCCGGAGGTGCCCTTGGCGAACCGGGTGGGCAGGTCGCGGCCGAACTGGCCGGGCCACTGGCCGCGGTTGAGCAGCACGATGCCCTGGTACTGCGCGTCGGGGGCGGTGTGCCGGGCGCGGGTCAGCGCCAGCTCGAGCGTGCGGCCCCGGGGCTTGGTGTGGTCGAGCGGGACGGCGAGCGTGCCGCATTCGAGGCCCTTGAGCAGGCCGCCGACGACGGGGTCGTTGTCCGGGCAGGGCGACCAGGCAATGGTGGACACCGGCCGCTCGGGCGAGGCTTTCGCGGGCGCCGCGGCGACCGTTCCCGCCAGGGCAGTGGCGGCCGCCGCCGTAATTGCTAGGAACTTCCTCACGTAATCCCCTTCTTGAGGCAGATACGCCGCCGGGCCGATATGCGGGCAGGCCGGCGAAGCCGATTTTCTCGGGCGGGTCCAGGGGGCGGCGCGAGACTATCGGGTGCGGGAAGTGGCGTGAAAACAACTACGGTTGAACAATGACCGGCGGTCGAGCGGGGCTGGAACGGCGGTATCGGGCCGGAACAGCGGGACTTGTCCGCCGCACACGAAAAAAGCCCCCGCGGTCAGCCGGTAATGGGCTGTCCGCGGGGGAAAGGAAAGAAAAGGGTGCGGTGCGGGTGGTGTTATCGCGCGCTGCCGGGGGCGGGCGGGCCGCCGGCGGCCATCTGCTGCATCCGCTCGCGCATGTTCGCGGTGGTGTTGGCGTGCGGGAACTCCGTCGCCGGGGTGTCGGTGCCCAGGAACGTGCACAGCGGTTCCCAGCCCTGGGTGACGTCGTAGACCAGGAGGTTGTCCGCGGGGACCGCGTCGATGATCTCCTGGTTGCGGCGGTGGTAGACCTCGATGGCGTGGTCCTTGTCGGAGAACCGGCCCTTGAACAGCCCCTCCCAGGTCATGACGTTGGTCATGCGGAAGACCCGGGCCTGGCGGGTCCCCTGCTCGGGCGGGGTCTCCTTGTTCTTCAGGACGAACTGGTACAGCGTGTTGTACGTGCTCTCGTACCAGCCGTCCGCGTCGCGCACCGTCAGGACGACCTTGGCTTGGGGGAAGGCCTTGATGATCTGGTCGTAGTAGAAGGAGGGCGGGCCGTCCACCGCGGAGGTGTAGCCCTCGAACACCGCGTCCCAGTCGGGCTGCTGTCCCTCGCAGATGATGCGTTCCCACTGCTCCAGGCGCTTCTCGTCGCCCACGATGTCGAACATGTGGTAGCAGGGGCCGTAACCGAGCTGTTCCAGCGCCACCTGCAGTGACGTGGTCCCGGTCCTGCCGAGACCGGCGTTGATGAGCTTCAACACGGTGCGGTTCCTTCCCTGCGGCGGGGTGGTCAGGTGGTGCATGAGGGGCCGGCCGTCACTGCTATGACGCCCGGCGGCGCGCAGATGTGACAGGCCCTCGTCACCGCACGGGCCGGGTCCGGGGCGGCGTGCGGGACGGGTCAGCGCCACGGGCGGGCCCGGGGCGGCGTGCGGGCGGGTCAGCGCCAGGCCGCGGGCACCTGCCGGGTGGCGACGTTGATGCGGTTCCAGCAGTTGACCAGGCCGATGTGGACGACCAGGGAGGCCAGTTCCTCCTCGGTGTAGTGGGCGGCCGCGTCCTGCCAGACCTCGTCGGGCACCGCGTCCTCCCGGCCGCTGAGCTCGGTGGCGTCCTCGGCCAGCGCCAGCGCGGCGCGCTCGGCGGGGGTGAAGCAGGTCGCCTCGCGCCACTCGGCGACCTGGGGCAGGCGGGTGTCGGCCTCGGCGGCCTGCCCCAGGTCGTCGGGGATCGTGTAGATGCGGCCGTTGATCTGGCTCACCCGCAGCCGGATGAGGTCGAGCGTCCGCTGGGGGACGCCGACCTTGCCGATGACCGCGGTCAGGTCGAGCAGGGGCTGCAGGGCGTCGGGCACGACCAGCGAAGGGTTGTTCATCCGGGGTGGCATCGGGGCGTCTCCTGTGAGTCGGGCCCGCGCCGTCACCGCTCCGGCGCCGCCCGGCGACAGGGGGCACGGGGGCACGGAGGTAGGGCGGGGCGGGCGGCGGCGAGTGCCGGCCCACCAGGCTGCCGCCGCCCCGGGCGTCCGTGCAAGTGCCGGGCGAACAGGGCGGCGTACGCCCGGTGTTCGACCGCGCCGTGTCCGCAGTTGAACATCCCCGGCGTTCACGACGGCGTCGGGGAGTGCCGGGCGAACTGTGTGACTCTTCGGTGGGCTCACCGCGCATGGCGTGACCCACCCCCACCCCTTCCTTTACGACGGAACCCCCTTGACGACAGAAGGGATGACAGACGTGCCCCTCGAGAAGATCGCGCTCATCACCGGCGCCAACAAGGGCATCGGGCAGGAGACCGCACGGCAGCTGGGCGAGCGGGGAGCCGTCGTCCTGGTCGGCGCCCGGGACGAGGTGCGCGGCAAGCAGGCGAGCACCGCGCTGGCGGAGTGCGGCATCACGGCGGTGCCGCTGCGTATCGACGTGCGCGACGAGGCCTGCGTGGCCGAGGCCGCCGCCCTCATCGAAGAGCGCTACGGCCGCCTGGACATCCTGGTCAACAACGCCGGGATCGCCGGGCGGTTCACCGGCGCGCCCAGCCTGGCGGCCGCGGGCGACCTGCGGGAGGTGTACGAGACCAACGTCTTCGGCGTGGTCACGGTGACCAACGCGATGCTGCCGCTGCTGCGCCGCGCGCCGGCCGGGCGCATCGTCAACATGTCCAGCCACCTGGGATCACTCGCCCTCAACGCCGACCCGGCCTCCCCCATGGCCCACGTCAACATGCTCGCCTACCAGTCCTCCAAGACCGCGCTGAACGCGCTCACCCTCGCCTACGCCAAGGAGCTGCGGGACACGCCGATCAAGGTGAACGCGGCCCACCCCGGCGTGGTGGCCACCGACATCAACGGCCACCGGGGGCAGCGCACGCCCGCCCAGGGCGCCGTGATCGCGGTACGGCTGGCGCTCCTGGACGCGGCGGGGCCCACGGGTGCCTCCCTGTCGGAGGACGGGCCGGTGCCCTGGTAGCAGGTGCGCCGCGGGCGCCGCGGGCTCCGATGAACCTCGTCCTGAGCTCGGGTCATCCTCAAGAGCCGCAGCGGAACGTGTGGCCCGGCGCGTGGAGATCCGGCAGAGACCGGACTCCTGATTCCGGGCCCCTGTTTTTCGGGCCCCTGTTTCCGGGCCCCTGTTTCCGGACCCCGATGCCGGATCCCCGAGTGTGGAGGAGAGCGGGAGCGATGAGCTTCATCAAGGTTTGTCCGGTGGACAAGATCCCGGCCGGCGGCGCGCTCGCGGTGGAGGTCGGGGACGCGCCGGTCGCACTGGTACGCAGGGACGACACCGTGTACGCGGTCAGCGACCTGTGCTCGCACGCCGAGGTCTCCCTCGCCGAGGGGGAGGTCTACGGCACCACCATCGAGTGCTGGCTGCACGGCTCGTGCTTCGACCTGCGCACCGGGCAGCCCGTGAACCCGCCGGCGACCCGGCCGATCGCCACCTACCGGGTGAAGGTCGAGGACGGCTTCGTCCACGTGTCGCCGGACCCCGAGCCGGACCCCGAGCCGGACCCCGCGGACTGAGAACCAGGACCAGGGACTACTGAGAACCAGGGACAGGTGGACATGAACGCAGCGAAGCCGCCGGTGGTCGGGATCACCGCACGCACGGTCCCGGTCACCTTGCAGGGCACCGACATGGTCGTCAGCCTCTCGCTCCAGTCGCACGTGGACTTCCTGGCCGCGGCGGGCTGCGTCCCGGTCGTGCTGCCGGTGCGGCCCGGCGTCGAGCAGCTGCTCGACGGTCTGCAGGGGCTGCTCGTGCCGGGCGGCCCGGACATCGATCCGGCGCTGTACGGGCAGGAGCGCCACCCGCTGACCCGGGTCGCGAGCACGGAGCTGGACCGCGCCGAACTCGCGCTGATCGGCGCGGCGTTGGCGGCCGAGCTGCCGCTGCTGGCCATCTGCCGGGGCATGCAGCTGCTCAACGTGCGCTGCGGGGGCACCCTGCACCAGCATCTGCCGGAGGTCACCGGCACCGACGCCCACCGCCCGCAGGGCGCCGGCTTCGAGTTCGGCCGGCACGTCCTTGACCTTCGATCCGGCAGCCGTATCGCGCGGGTCTACGGCGACGACACCCCCAAGACCGCCTGCCACCACCACCAGGCCGTGGACCGCATCGGCGAGCACCTGGCCGCCACCGCCCGCACGCCGGACGGCGTCGTCGAGGCGGTCGAGGCGGTGGGCCACCCCTTCGCCCTCGGCGTGCAGTGGGAGGCCGGCCAGACCGAGGACGAGCGTCTGCACCGCGCGCTGGCGGACGCCGCCCGGCGCCGGTGAGACACGCGAAAGCATCTCCGGACAGCTCAACGCACTTTCATTCCCGGCACATTCGGCAGTTTCCGTGAGCGTGGGACTGTCACCTTCCGGAAGGACGAAAATGGGAACAGTCGAGGTTCCGGTTCTTATCGTGGGCGGCGGCGGATGCGGTCTTGCCGCCTCCAACTTCCTGTCCGACCACGGTGTGGACCACCTGCTCGTCGAACGGCACGCGGACACCGCGCACGTGCCCAAGGCGCACTACCTCAACCAGCGCACGATGGAGATCTTCCGTCAGCACGGGCTCGACGGGCCGATGGTGGAACAGGGCGCGCCCCTGGAGCTGTTCGGGAAGCTGCGCTGGCTGACCTCGCTGGCCGGCGACGGGCCGATGGACGCGCAGCACCTCCACGAGATCGACGCCTTCGGCGGCGGTTCGCTGCGCGCGCGGTACGCGGCGGCCGGGCCCGTCCTGCCGGTGAAGCTGCCGCAGGTCCGCCTGGAGCCGATCCTGCGCGCCACCGCCGAACAGCGCCGCCCCGGGCGCATCCTGTTCGGCCACGAGATGACCGGCTTCACTGACGAGGGCGACCGGGTGGTCGCCGAGGTCCGCGAGCGGGCCACCGGCGAGACCACCACGGTCACCGCCCGCTACATGATCGGCGCCGACGGCGGCCGCACGGTCGGCGGCGCGTTGGGCGTGGAGATGCGGGGCGTGCCCGCGCTGCTCGACGTGACGACCGCGTACTTCACCGCCGACCTGTCGCAGTGGTGGCAGGAGGGCACCCTGCTCACCCACTTCCTCAACGCCCACGACCCGGACCTGTGCAGCAACCTCATCGAGATGGGGCCCAGCTGGGGCAAGGCCTGCGAGGAGTGGGTGCTGCACTTCCCGCCGATGGACGCCGACCACCTGGACGAGGAGTCGGTGGTGGCCCGGGTCCGTGAACTGCTCGGCCTGCCCGAGCTGGAGCTGGAGCTGCACCACGTGACGAACTGGACGGTGCAGGCGCTGGTCGCCGAGCGCTACCGCAAGGGGCGGGTGCTGCTGGCCGGCGACTCCGCGCACCGCCAGCCGCCCACCGTGGGCCTGGGCCTGAACTCCGGCATCCAGGACGCGCACAACCTGGCGTGGAAGCTGGCCGCGGTCCTGGACGGCCGCGCCGACGACAGCCTCCTTGACACCTACGAGGCGGAGCGGCGCCCGGTGTGCCAGCTGAACGTCGACTGGGCGGTCTCGGCCGCCTCCCACCACCAGGCCGTGCTGGACGCGGTGGGCCTTGGCCCGCACGCCCCCGCGCAGCGCCGTCAGCGGATGTTCGCCTCGTACTTCGACCCCTCCCCCATCGGTGAGGTGGTGCGGGCCCGGACCGCGGAGATCCTGGACACCCACCGGGCCGGCTGCCAGGCGCACGACTTCGAGATCGGCTTCCACTACGAGCAGGGCGCGCTGGTGCCCGACGGCAGCGAGCCGCCCGCGCGGGTGGCGATGCGCGATGTGTACCAGCCCACGACGCGGCCCGGGCACCGCCTTCCGCACGCCTGGCTCGAGCAGGACGGCCGGCGCCTGTCGACCCACGACCTGACCGGCTCCCCGGCCGGGTTCGTCCTGATCACCGGGGCCGAGGGCGGCGCGTGGGCGGAGGCGGCCGCGCAGGTGGCGGAGAAGCTGTCGCTGCCCATCCGGCCGGTCCGGATCGGCGCGGGCGCGGAGTTCACCGACGCCGAGGGCGGCTGGGCGCGGGTGCGCGAGATCGCCCCGGACGGCGCGATCCTGGTGCGGCCCGACAACCATGTGGCGTGGCGCAGCATGGGCGGCGCCGACCAGGCGGCGCAGCTGCTGGCGAACGCGGTCTCCCGCATTCTCGATCAGCGTGTCACCGAGGGTTCCGCTTCCTGAATTCCGCTTCCTGAATTCCCCTTCCTGAATTCCCCTTCCCAAAACGGGATTTGGAACAGGCGGGGCGGAAAGGGCGGCCGCACGAGCCGGACCGGCGGCGGCCGCCCCTCCTTTTTTGCACGGCACCTTTGGCGGCACATCTTTCACGACGGAGGAATACGGTGGCGGTAGACGGAACGGTCCTGGTGCTGGGCGGAACCGGCCGGCAGGGAGGTGCGACGGCCCGCGCTCTGCTGGGCCGGGGACGCCGCGTGCAGGCGCTGGTGCGCGATCCGCAGGCTCCCGCGGCGCGCGCGCTCGCCGAGGCGGGTGCGGTGCTCGTGCGCGGGGACCTGGAGGACACGGCGTCGCTGCGGGCGGCGATGCGGGGCGTCCAGGGCGTTTTCAGCGTCCAGACGTTCCGGGGCCCGGGCGGGGTGGCCGCGGAGGAGCGCCAGGGCAAGGCGGTGGCGGACGCGGCCGCCGAGGCGGGCGTGGCCCACTTCGTGTACAGCTCGGTGGGCGGCGCGGACCGCTGCGAGGTCATCCCGCACTTCCGCAGCAAATGGCACATCGAGCAGCACATCGACAAGCTCGGCCTGCCGGCGACGGTGCTGCGGCCGACCATGTTCTACGACATCCTCCTGGACCTCGGCCCCAAGCCGGCCGGCGGCGAACTGGTCCTGGGCCTGTGGCTGCGCCCCGAGGTCCCGGTCCAGGTGATCGCGACCAGCGACATCGGGGCGTTCGCCGCGGACGCCTTCGGCGATCCGCAGGCGTGGCTGGGCCGGCGGGTCGAGATCGCCAGTGCCGAGCTGACCGGCCCGCAGATCGCCGAGGCGTTCGGGCGGGTGGCGGGCGTCCCGGTCCGCTACGCGCAGCGGTCCTTCGAACCGCTGCGCGCGGCCCGCCCGGACCTGGCCGCGATGTTCGACTGGCTCGACACGGAGGGCTACAGCGCGGACATGGCCGAACTGCGCCGCATCCGCCCCGACGTGGTCGCCCTGGAGGCGTGGCTGGGCGAGAACTGGACGGTTCCGGTGGCCTAGGCAGCACCGTACCGCCCGGGGACCAAGTCCTCGGGCGGTGCCTGGCGTCGGCGGCCTTCAGGTGGTGGTGAAGCCGGCGAGGACGCGGCCCAGGATGTCGGTGTCGATGCGGTGCCAGGAGCCGGGCAGCTGCATGCCCCAGCCGTTGGGCAGGACGGCCGCGGTGGCGCGGGCCGCGTCGCGCAGCCAGTCGCCGGTCGCGTCGCTGTTGACGATCAGGGCCGGTGTCCGCAGGGTCGCCAGGCGGGCGGCGGGCACCTCGAAGTCGCCGAGGATGGTCGTGTCGTAGAGCAGGGTGTGGGCGTTGGCCTCGTTCGTCGCCCACAGGGGCGCCTTGCGCCAGTCGGCGATGGTCTCGGCGCTCAGGCCGAGCAGTTCGCGCAGCCAGTACTCCGCGGTCTCCCCGCGCCGGTCCTGGGCGAGCAGCGCCTTGAGGGTGTCCATGCAGTCGGCGGGCGGCTTGGGGTGGGGGGCGATGCGGAAGTAGGGCTCGTGCAGGGCGAGTTTGGTGATCGGCACGCCGGCCAGGGCCGCTTCGAGGGCAAGGTTCGCGCCGGTGGAACCGGCGAACACGACCGCCTGGCCACCGGCGTCGTCGATGATGGCCGCGAGGTCCTCGATCTCGCGCTCGACGGCGTACTGCGGGGCGTCGCCGCTCTGTCCCCTGCCCCGGCGGTCGTAGACGTGGACGGTGCAGTGCGGCTCCAGCTCCGGGACCAGGGCGTCGAAGATGGTGTGGTCGCGGAACGCGCCGTTCATCAGCACGATCGGCGGGCCGTCGCCGGTGCTGCGACAGGCGATCGTTGTGCCGTCCTGGGAAACGACCTTCCGCATGCCACCACTCTCCTCATGTTGTCACGGGGTGTGTTGTGCGCAGCGGTAATGTCCAGCGCTCCGGTTGACGGCGGGTGGAGGATGAATCGGGTGCACCCGAGCGCCGTCGCGGCAGCCAAGTCGCCCTGGAATAAGGCGGGTTGCGGGAGGGTTGCCCGATCCACTCCCGCTCAACCGAGACTATCGGCAGCCCTTCAAAACTGATGCGACACCGTATCCACGAAGGAGCAGGTCGTATGGCGGACAACGGAATGGCTCGGTCGGGCACGGCTCCGCATGTCGTCGTCGTCGGGGGCGGCGTCGCGGGCCTGGCGGCGGCGTTCTTCCTGCGCGAGGAGCCGGTGCGGGTGACCGTCCTGGAGGGCGCCGGGCGGCTGGGCGGGCAGCTGGCCGTCTCGGAGCTGGCGGGCGTCGTCATCGACGAGGGCGCGGAGTCGACGTACGCCCGGCGTCCCAAGACCGCCCGGCTGCTCAAGGCCGCCGGCCTGGAGGAGCGCGTCGTGGCGGCGGGCACCAAGTCGATGGCGGTGTGGAGCGGGGGCCGGCTGCGGCCGCCGCTGGAGCGTCAGTTCATGGGCGTGCCCTGCGACCTGGACGAGCTCGCCAAGTCCGGCATCCTCTCCGAGGAGGGCGTGGCCCGCGCCCGCGAGGACCTGACGCTGCCGCGGGCCGGGCGGGAGGAGGACCGGTCGGTGGCGGACGTCGTCGGCGGGCGCCTGGGCCGCGAGGTCGTGGAGCGCCTGGTGGACCCGTTCCTGTCGGACGCCTACTTCGGGCGCGCCGACGAGCTGTCCTTCGAGGCCACCCTCACCCCGCTGGTGAGCGCCTCCCGGCGGCGCGCCTCGCTGGCACAAGCGGCGGGCGCGCTGCTGCCGGAGCCGCTGCCGCCGGGGCAGGAGCCCACCACCGGCATCTCCACCCTGACCGGCGGGCTCGGCTCGCTGCCGCAGGTCCTCGCGGACGGCCTGCTCGCCGCCTCGCCCGGCTCGGCCGTGCGCACCGGGAGCAGGGTGCGCGGGCTCGAACGCCGCGAGGACGGCTGGCGGGTGAGCGTGCACGGCGCCGCCGGGGACGAGCACCTCGACGCGGACGCCGTCATCGTCGCCGTGCCCGCGGCGCAGGCCGGCCCGCTGCTCGCCGGCCTTCCCGGGACCGGCCGGGCCACCACCGCGCTCGCCGAGATCCCCCACGCCGGTTCCGTCATCGTCACGCTCGCCTTTCCCCGTAGGGCACTTGATGCGGTACGCGGCCTGGGGCACAGCGGCTACCGGGTGCCGGCGGTGGACGGGCGGGCGATGAAGGTGGTCACGTTCTCCACCATGAAGTGGCCGCACCTGGCGGGCGAGGTGGACATCGTGCGCTGCCAGGGCGGCGGCAGCGGCGGCGAGGACCTGCTGGCCCGCGACGAGGCCGACCTCGTCGCGCTCGCCGCCGCCGAACTCGCCGAGGTCACCGGGGTGAGCGGCACGCCGCTGGCCTCCCGGGTGAGCCGGTGGGAGAGGGCGGTGCCGCAGTACACGGTGGGGCATCTGGAGCGGGTGGCGCGCATCCGGGCCGGGGTCGCCGCCCAGCCCGGCCTCGCGGTGTGCGGCGCCGCCTACGACGGGGTCGGGGTCGGCCAGTGCGTGGCCGGCGCCCTCAAAGCCGCCGAGGAGGTGCTCGGCGAGCTGCGCACCACCACCTTGGCCGGCCCCGCGTGACCGGGAGAGAGGTCCACGATGGCGAGGGAAGGGAGGCCGGCGTGTCCGGGGAGAGCGTGAGCGCCGTCGACTTCTGGTTCGACCCGCAGTGCCCGTGGGCGTGGATCGCCTCGCGGTGGATCAACGAGGTGCAGGAGCTGCGGCCGATCAGTGTCCGCTGGCACGTGATGAGCCTGGCCGTCCTGAACGAGGGGCGCGACGTGCCGCACAAGTACCGGGTGGGGCTGGGCTTCGGGCCGGTGCGGGTGTGTATCGCCGCCGAGCAGAAGTACGGGCCCCAGGTGCTGGGCCGCCTCTACACCGAACTGGGCCTGCGCTACCACCACGAGAAGGCGCCCAAGGACCGGGCCACCCTGGAGGCGGCGCTGGGAGCGGCCGGGCTGGATGCGGAGCTGGCCGCGGCGATGGACTCGACCGAGTACGACACGGCGCTGCGCGCCTCGCACCACGCCGGCATGGACCGGGTCGGCTACGACGTGGGCACCCCGGTGATCGCCGTGGACGGCAACGCGTTCTTCGGTCCTGTGGTGACCCCGGTGCCGCGCGGCGAGGCCGCGGCCAGGCTGTGGGACGGGGTGCTGCTGGTCACCGCGACGGACGGGTTCTTCGAACTCAAGCGCACGCGGGACCGCAAGCCGGACTTCGGCTGACGCGTTCCGCGGGCCGCGTTCCCCGGGCCGCCTGCCGCCTGCCTGCCGTCTGCCTTCCGTCTGCCGCCATCCGTCTGCCGCCACACGGATGGCGCCGATCCCTGCCCCCAGGGGCCCCGCCCCGGTCAGGATGTGACCCAGCACGGTCACTCACTTCGACAGGAGCAGATGATGAAGTTCCGAACCTACGTCGAGCCTCCCGAGCCCATGCGGGGCCTGGAAGTTCCTCCGGAGGTCGTGGAGAAGCTCGACGGAGGCAAACGGCCGGCCGTGACCATCACCATCAACGGGCACTCCTGGAACAGCCGGCTGGCCATCATGCGCGGCCGCCACCTGATCGGCTTCAGCAAGGCCAACCGGGAGGCGGCCGGGGTCGAGACCGGCGAGGAGGTCGAGGTCGACCTCGCCCTGGACACCGAGCCCCGCGTCCTGGTCGAGCCGGAGGACTTCACCCAGGCGCTGGACGCCGATGCGATCGCCCGCAAGGTGTACGACCGGCTGTCACCCAGCCGCAAGCGGGCACACGTGCACGCCATCGAGAGCGCGAAGAAGCCCGAGACGCGCCGGCGGCGCATCGAGAAGGCGGTGGCGACGCTGCGCGACGAGGCGTTCGCCTAGCCCCCGGACCGCCCGCCCGCGCACCGAAGGGCACGCGGGCGGGGGGTTACTTGGGGTCGCGGTTGAACTGGGCGGTGGACCAGCAGTAGCCCAGCACGGTCAGGGCCAGGCACCAGCCCAGCGCGAGCCAGCCGTTGTTGCCGATCGAGGTGCCCAGGAGCAGGCCGCGCAGGGTCTCGATGGCGGGTGTGAAGGGCTGGTACTCGGCGATCGGCTGGAACCAGCCCGGCATCGAGTGCAGCGGGACGAAGGCGCTGGAGATGAGCGGCAGCAGGATCAGCGGCATGGCGTTGTTGCCGGCCGCCTCCGCGTTGGGGCTGCCCAGGCCCATGCCGACCGCGATCCAGGTGAAGGCCAGCGCGACCAGGGCGAGCAGGCCGAAGGCCGCGAGCCATTCCCGGACGGTGGCGTCGGTGGAGCGAAAACCCATCGCCACGGCGACGGCGCCGACCAGGACGACGCTGATGAGGATCTGCAGGACGCTGCCGACGACATGGCCGAAGAGGATGGAGCCGCGGTGGATGGCCATGGTGCGGAAGCGGGCGATGATGCCCTCGTTCATGTCGGTGGAGATGGAGACGGCGGTGCCGATGACGGTGGAGCCGATGGTCATCAGCAGGATGCCGGGCACGATGTAGGCGGTGTAGGCGGAGCGGCCCGCGCCGGCGCTCATGGTGTCGCCGAAGATGTAGACGAACAGCAGCAACAGCATGACCGGGGTCATCAGCAGGTTGAGGGTGAGCGAGGGGTAGCGGCGGGCGTGCAGGAGGTTGCGGCGCAGCATCGTGGAGGAGTCGCGCACGGCGAGGGAGAGGGAGCTCATCGGACGGTCTCCTTGGCGGGGGCGGGCCGGGGGGTGGTGTGGGCGGTGAGGGCGAAGAAGACGTCGTCCAGGTCGGGGGTGTGCACGGTCAGTTCGTCGGCCTCGACGCCGGCCAGGTCGAGGCGGTCAAGCAGGGCGCGCAGGGCGCGCTGGCTGCCGTCGCTGGGGAGTTGGAGGGTGAGGGCCTCCTCGTCGCTGACGGCCTCGGACAGGGACGCGGCGGCGGCGCGGTGGGCGGCCGGGTCGGTGAAGCGCAGGCGCACGTGCCCGCCGGGGACGAGGCGCTTCAGCTCCTGGGCGGTGCCCTCGGCGGCGATCTTCCCGTCGTCGAGTACGGCGATGCGGTCGGCGAGTTCGTCGGCCTCTTCCAGGTACTGGGTGGTGAGGAAGACGCTCACCCCGCCGGTGACCAGTTCGCGGATGATGCCCCACATGGTGTGGCGGGAGCGGGGGTCCAGGCCGGTGGTGGGTTCGTCGAGGAAGATGATCCGGGGGCTGCCGACCAGGGTCATGGCGATGTCCAGGCGGCGTTTCATGCCGCCGGAGTAGGTGGCGGCGGGTTTCTTCGCGGCCGCCACGAGGTCGAAGCGTTCCAGGAGTTCGGCGGCCACCCACCGTCCCTCGCGCCGGGGCAGATGGTGCAGGTCCGCCATGAGGAGCATGTTCTCCTCGCCGGTGATCAGGCCGTCGACGGCGGAGAACTGGCCGGTGACGCCGATCGAGGCGCGGGCGGCCTGGGCCTGGTGGGCGAGGTCGTGGCCGGCGACGTACAGCTCACCGGCGTCGGCGCGGACGAGCGTGGAGAGGATTTTGACGGCGGTGGTCTTGCCGGCGCCGTTGGGGCCCAGCAGGGCGAAGACCGTTCCTTCCGGGACGCTCAGGTCGATGCCGTCCAGGACGGTCTTGTCGCCGTAGGACTTGCGCAGCCCGTGTGCCGCGATGGCCAAGCCGGTCATGAGGTGAGCTCCTTCGTGTCGGGGGCCGCGGAGGGAGAAGAGGGGAAGCCAGAAGGGGGGAAGGGGGCCCGGGGTCAGAGACTGCGGGCGGTGATGTCGCCCTGGGCGACGGTGGCCTTGATGGTCAGGGCGGGCGCGCCGCCGGTGTTGTACAGCGCGTTGTCGATGCGGCCGTAGGAGGTGCCGGCGTCCATGGCGGCGCTGACTCCGCGGGCGGCGGTGACGGTGATGTCGCCCTGCTCGGTGCTCAGTGCGAGCGCGCCGCGCACGGCCTCGGCGATGTGCACGTCGCCGCGCAGGGTGCGGATCTCGCCGCCGTCGTTCAGGCGGCCGACCCAGATGTCCGCGTCGAGGCCGGTCAGGCGGGCGCTGGTGGCCTCGTCCAGCTTGACCGAGCCGTGGCCGCCGTCGAAGGCGACCTCGCCCAGGCGTCCCACGCCGCGGAACTCGGCGGCGGAGGACGTGGCCCGGACGCCGGATCCCGCGGGCAGCTGGACGGTGACCTCGACGGAACCGGTGCTGCCCAGGAGGCGGTTCTTGGCCTCGGGGGCCTGGATGCGCAGGACGCCGTCGGCGTAGGCGACGTGGGTCTGCTCGGCCGCCTGCACGTCGCGGCCGCGGGTGGGGTCGGCGGGCCGGATCTCGACGGTGGTGTCGGTGCGGTCGGCGGCGATGAACTGGATGCGGCCCGCGGGGATGTCCAGGACGGTGCGGACGGCGGCGGGGGTGTCGAACTTCTGCATCGTGTGCTCCTTGGTCCGGTGTCGCGTGCCCCGTGCGGCCCGCGCTTTCCGATGACAGAAACGCTACGTTGCATTCACTGATCTGACAACGAACTTGTTGCGTTGCAACCCCATAATTGCAGGTGGATGCGGGGAAGTTGAAGCAATGGGCTCACGCTTAACGCAACAACCCCCACCCCATTGCATTGCAATGAGATGGGCGTGAACGCTATAGTCGGCGGCGTTCGCCGACCACCGCGGGCCCGACACCGGCCCCGGCCACGAAGGAGACCGCCGATGCCGGGAGGCAGACTCACCCAGCAGGAACGCCGCCAGATCGCCCTGGGGCTTGCCGACAACCTCGCCTACGCCGAGATCGCCCGGCGCCTGGAGCGGCCGACCTCGACGATCACCCGCGAGGTGACGCGCAACGGCGGCCCGGCCGGCTACCGCGCCGACGTCGCCCACCGCGCCACCGAGCACCGTGCCCACCGCCGCACACGGAGCGCGCCCCGCACCCCGCGCACACCCCCGCAGCCGCACGGGCGCGACGCCGGTGAAGTACGCGCCTACGAGGAGGTGTTCACCACCGTCATGATCGGCTCGGGCATGCCCACGATGATGTCCCGGGTGGTGGCCGCCCTCGTCCTCACCGACTCCGGCAGCCTCACCGCGGCCGAGCTCGTCCAGCACCTCCAGGTCAGCCCGGCCGCCGTCTCCAAGGCGATCGCCTTCCTGGAGAGCCAGGGCTTCGTGCGCCGGGAGCGCGGCGAGGGCCGGCGCGAGCGCTACGTCGTCGACGACGACGTCTACTACCAGTCCATGATGGCCACCGCCCGCGCCACCGCCCAGGTCGTGGCCACCGCACGCCAGGGTGTCCCCGTCCTGCGCCCCGGCACGCCCGCCGCCACCCGCCTGGAGAACATCGCCCGGTTCCTGGACTTCGTCTCCGAAAGCACCGCCCGCGCCGCCGAACAGGCCCGCGACATCCTCCACGCCGGACCCGCCCCCGCCGCCCAGACCGGTGCCGGTGAGGTTTGAGGGTACGAAGACTGGTCAGGCGCACCCGAGTTGCAGAGGAAACACGCCGAACAGGAACGTGCCCTGCACACGGGCACCGGCACGCTGATCCTGACGGGTTTCCTCGTGCTGTCCGTCGGCGCCGCGGCCCTCCACAGCCGGCTGGGCTGACACTTCCATCCGTGCACATGACGCACACGGCGCCCACGGCGCACATGACACGCATGACGCGCTCCGGTGCCGGGGCGGCCCTAGCGTTGCTGTCATGTGCTGGAGTGCCACCGCCGATCTCGCGGCGGGAACGGGCATCGCGGCGGTGGGCCTCGTCTCGGTGAGCCTGGCGGCGCACCGCCCCCGCGACCTGCCGCTGGCCGCGCTGCCGCTGCTGCTGGGCGCCCACCAGATCGTCGAGGCCGCAATCTGGCGGCACCGGCCCCGCCACCCTGGCCTGGGCCGTCATCGCACTGCCGGTGCTGGCACTGTGGGTGCCGGTGGCCGTCTGGTGCGCGGCGGCGCCCACGGCCCGGCGCCGCCTGCTCGTCCCACTGGCGGCGGGGACGGCGACGGCGGCGGCCCTCGCGTACGCGCTGGCGACGCGCCCGGTCGGCGCCGAGATCCGCGGGCACACCGTCGGCTACTCGCTGGGACTGCCGCAGGCCGGGCTGCTGGTGGCCGGCTACCTGCTGGCCACCGTCGGCTCCCTGCTCCTGTCCGGCGAGCGGGCCCTGGTCCTGTTCGGCGTGCTGGTCGCGGCGGGCGCGGCGGTGTGCTTCGTGCTGTGGCGCAGCGAGTACGTCTCCACGTGGTGCGCGTTCGCCGCGCTGTGTTCACTGCTGCTGACACGGTGGGCCGCCCGGCGCCGGCCGACCCATGCCGCCACCGCCTGAGGGCCTGAGGGCCTGTCAGCGGTAGTCCTGGGCCAGGAGGCCGAGTACCACCTCGTCCGCGAAGCGGCCCATCACCCAGGCCGAGGAGCGCAGCACGCCCTCGCGCACGAAGCCGTTGCGCTCGGCGCAGCGCAGCATCGCGGTGTTGTCCGCGAGCGTCTCGATCTGCAGCCGCTGCAGGCCGCGTACGACGAAGGCGTAGTGGCACAGCACCGCGACCGCGTCGCCGCCCCGGCCCTGGCCGCGGGCGGCCGGCAGCAGGGCCAGGCCCAGGTGCGCGGTGCGGTTGTGGGTGTCGATGTGCCACAGGCCCGCGGCGCCCAGCAGCGTGCCGCCCTCCCGCTCCACCACGGAGAAGGCGGCGTGGCGCTGCTCGGTGTCGTCCACCGCGAAGTGCGTGTCCCCGGAGCCGGGGACGATCGGCCGCCACGGGCGGGCATCAGCGCGCGCGTGGGTGGCGACGTCGTCGTAGAGACCGGCCTGCAGCAGGGGGATGTCCTGCGGGTGCCGGGCCCGGAGTGCGACCGTGCGGCCCTGGAGCATGCGAGCTTCCTACCCGGCCGGACCGGGCGGCGGCAACCCGATAACGGGCTGCGGGCGCCGCGGGCGGGGGGGGGCTGGTCCGTTGGGAGGTAGAGCACCGGCCGTGCGCGTGGCGGCCGGCCGTGCGGGCGGCGGCTCTTCCTACGATGCGCGCCATGGACACCCTGATCTTCGCCGGGCTCCTCGCCGGGCTGGCCGCCCTGTACCGGGAGCGGTCCCCCGCGGTGGTGCTCGGGGTGTGGTGGGTGGTCCTGGCCGCCACCGCGGTGCTGCTCGCGCACCACATCACCAGCGGCCTCTCGCTCGGGCTGACCTACTGATGGCCACCGCGCGGCAGGCGGAAGGGGCCCGCCGGGGCTGCGGGCCGCCGTGGCTGGGGCAGGCGCAGTTCTGGTTCGCGTGTCTGTTCGCGGCCGGCTGGACGGGCGTGGTCTGCGGCGGCCTGGCCGTGCAGTTCGGCTCCTGGGAGTACCCCTGCCCCCTGTGCATGGTGCAGCGGATGTTCATGCTGCTGGCCGCCCTGGGCGCGCTGCACGTCGTCCGCGCGGGCATGCGCGGAACGATCGGCGGCCGTGACTACATGACGGGCTGGGGCCTTGCCCTGGTGGCCTGCATGGCCGGCGCCTTCACCTCCTGGCGGCAGACGATGCTGCACATCCTGCCGGGCGATGCGGGGTACGGCGCTCCGGTGCTGGGCCTGCACCTGTACGTGTGGGCGTGGATCCTGTTCATGGCGGCGGTGGCGGCCATCGGCATCCTTTTGGCCTTCGCGCCCTGGACGGCCGCGCCCGGCCTGCCCGCCCCGGTGTGCCGGCGCGCGGGACAGCTGGTGTTCGCCTTCGTGGCGCTGGTGACGGCGGTGAACCTGGTCGCGGTGTTCCTGCTGGAGGGCTTCCACTGGTTCCTGCCCGACGACCCCGGCCGCTACCAGTTCTTCTACGATCTCAAGATCCTGAAGAAGTAGCCCCCTGGGGCCTGTGTCGGGAAGTCCCGTCGTCCGCCCGGAGGGCGGGCCCCGCGGCGTCCGGTGCGCCGTCCGGCGTGGGGTCGTCGACGATGCGTGCCAGGGCGGTCATGACACCGCGGAGCGGGCGGGATACGGTCGCCGAAGTGGGTGAGGAGCAGGCGTGCCGGGAGGAACCGGGCGCGCCGGGGCCGGTGGCGCGGCCCGCTGCTCCTTGGCCGATCGGCAAAGGAGGCCGGAGCAGGTGCGGCCAGGGGAGAGAGTTTGACCAGCATTCCGACCGCGTCCTCGTCACCGGAGGACCGGACCTCCTCACCCGAACGGACTTCCTCATCCGACCGGCTCTCGCCGCCCGGTCCGCGCTCCTCGCCCGAGCAGATCTCCTCGCTCCAGCTGGAGGCGGAGCAGCTGCGCGCCACCGCCGGGCGGCTGCGCGAGCAGGTGGCCGAGCTGGAGGTGCGGGCGCGGGCGCGGCCCCGGATCGCGCTGGCCGAGGGCATCCTGGTCGAGCGCTACCGGCTGGCCCACGCCCAGGAGGCGTTCGTGCTGCTGCGCCGGGCCTCGCAGCACGCCAACATCAAGCTGCACCAGCTGGCCGCCGCGGTGGTGCGCACCCCCGGCCCCGCGCCGGGCGCCGAGAGGTGGCTGCCCGAGCGGGCCCCGCACGCCCTGCCCAGCCTGGCCGCGCTGGAGGCCGGCACGCTGGACGTGCGCAACCAGGGCGAGGTGCTCGGCGCCGCGCTGCACCGCGTGCTGAGCGTCACCGGCACGGACATGGGCAACGTGCAGCTGCTCGAGGACGACGTGCTGCGCATGGCCAAACACGCGGGGCACCCCCGGCACTTCACCGACTACTTCGCCTTCGTCGACGGCAACACCTCCTGCTCCCGGGCCGCCGAGGCCGGCAGCCAGGTCACCGTCAAGGAGGTGGCCTCCTCGGCCGGGTTCGACGACGAGACGCGCCGGGTGATCCTCACCTCCGGCAGCCGCGCCTGCCACAGCATCCCGCTCGTCGACGAACACCGGACCGTGCACGGCGTCATCTCCTCCCACCACGCCCGGCCCCTGATCGGCTTCACCCAGGCCCAGCTGCGCGAACTGCACGCCGCCGGCCGCACCATGGGCGAGTGGATCAGGTGGCACCAGGAGACCGTTCTCCTGGACGCCCTGGAGGACCTGCACCAACTCGCCCTGGCCGGGCAGGCCTAGGGCCTGTGTCGGAAGTCCCGCCTGCCCCGCGGCGCCCGGCACGCGCCCTAGGAGGCGGGGCGTGTGGCGCAACGGCGCTGGTTCCGCTTCCCGCCGGGCACCGACCCGCTGTGGCAGGCCTACTGGGGCGGCGGTCACCACCGCGAGGGCCCGGTGGTGCGTGCGGTCGTGGAGTGCCGGCAGGCCGTGCTGTGGAACGGCACCGTGGGCATGACCCTTTTGGACCACCCGCCCTCCCCCGGCCTTGCGGTGGTGCCGCTGAGCGACATGCCGCCCAGCCCGCTGGTGGCCGCGTGGGGTGCGGGCAACACCGATGTGCTGGTCCGCTCGTTCGTGCGGGTCGCGGCCGGCGTCCACGGCGGCGGGTAGCGGTGCGGGGGCGGTCCCGCGGTGCGCCCGGGGGGGGGACTTGGCGGGGTACGGCGGGGCCGGGCGCGGGGCTGGGTAGGCTCTGCGGTCATGGGGACCAGCCGTCGTAGTCAGGCCGAGCGGGACGCGATGACCGTGGAGATCGGTTACGCGCTGCTCAGCGCCTGCTTCCTGGGCGCCGTCGTGTTCGGGGCGATCGCCGGTCCGGCCGCCGTCTGGCAGCTCCCCTCCGGCGCCGAAAGGGTGCTGGTGGTCGCGGGTGCCTGGGCCGGCACCGTGCTCGGGGTGCTGCGGGTGGTGCACGTGCTGTGGCGGTACGTCGGGACCTCCCGCCCCACGGACTGACCCCGCCCCCGCTCCTTCTTCCCCCCCGCCGCCCCCTCTCCCCTCTCCCCTCTCCCGGTCTGCGTCGTCCCGGAGCGGCTCGGCATGCCGGAACGTGTCTCCTGTCCCAGGCTGGAGGGGCTGATACCGGCACCGATCCGCCTCCGGGACGAGGGAGCAGAGCGCCATGGGGACCGATGTGTTCCATTCGCAAGTGCCGCTGCGGGTGAACGGCAGGGCCCACCGCCCGGTCGTCGATCACCGTGCGACGCTGCTGGACGTCCTGCGGGAGCAGCTGGATCTGACCGGCGCCAAGAAGGGCTGTGACCACGGCCAGTGCGGTGCCTGCACCGTCCTGGTGGACGGGCGCCGGGCCAACAGCTGTCTGCTGCTGGCGGTCGCCGTCGAGGGATGTGACATCACCACGGTCGAGGGGCTGCACGCCGCCGACGGCCACCCGCCGCATCCCCTGCAGCGGGCGTTCGTGGAGCGTGATGCCTTCCAGTGCGGGTACTGCACGCCGGGGCAGCTGTGTTCGGCCCTGGGCGTCCTGGCCGAGGCCCGGGCCGGCCATGCCTCGCACGTGACGGATCCGAAGGCGGAGGGCGGTGAGCCGGTGCGGCTGAGCCGGGAGGAGATCCAGGAGCGGCTGAGCGGCAACCTGTGCCGGTGCGGCGCCTATCCGCGCATCGTCGAGGCCGTCCAGGACCTGGCGGCCGCCGAGGACGCCGCGGGGGGTGGGGTGCGGTGAAGTCCTTCAGGTATGTGCGCGCCCACAGCGTGGAGGAGGCCACCGCGGCGCACGCCGGCCGGGCCACCTCCCGCTACCTGGGCGGCGGGACCAACCTCGTGGACCTGATGAAGCTGGGCGTGGAGCGGCCCGAGACGCTGATCGACGTCAGCCGGCTGCCGCTGGACGACGTGGCGGAGCTGGCCGACGGCTCCCTGCGGGTGGGGGCGACGGTGCGCAACAGCGACCTGGCCTCCCATCCGCTCGTCCGCGCCCGCCACCCCGTGCTGTCCCAGGCGCTGCTCGCCGGTGCCTCGGGCCAGCTGCGCAACATGGCCACCACCGGCGGCAACCTGCTCCAGCGCACCCGCTGCCCCTATTTCCAGGACCCGGCCAAGCCGTGCAACAAGCGCGAGCCGGGCTCGGGCTGCGGTGCGCGCGAGGGCGTCCACCGCGACCACGCGGTGCTGGGGCACTCCGCGCAGTGCATCGCCACCCACCCCTCCGACATGGCCGTCGCGCTGGCCGCGCTGGACGCGCAGGTCGAACTGCAGGGGGTGCGCGGGACGCGCACGGTGCCGGCCGCCGGCTTCCACCGGCTGCCGGGCGACCGGCCGCAGAGCGACACCGAGCTCGCCCACGGCGAGCTCATCACCGCCGTGCTGCTCCCGCCGCCGGCACCGGGCACCGTCTCCGCGTACCGCAAGGCGCGCGACCGTGCCTCCTACGCCTTCGCGCTGGCCTCGGTGGCGGTGGTCCTCGACGTGCGGGAGGGGGCCGTGCACGAGGTGCGGATCGCTTTTGGCGGGCTGGCCCACCGGCCCTGGCGGGCCCGGCGCGCCGAGGAGGCGCTGCGGGGTGCCGCGCCCGGCGGCGAGGCGTTCGAGCGGGCGCTGGATGCCGAGCTGGCGGCGGCCGAGCCGTTGCGCGACAACGCCTTCAAGGTGCCGCTGGCCCGCAACCTGGCCTGCGACGTCCTGCGCCGCCTGACCCGCCAGGATCCGGGCCAGGGCCAGGGCCAGGGCCAGGACGGGGGCGCCGGGCCCTGATCCGGCCGGCCGCCGTCTGTCTTTCGTACGTCCGTATCCGCTTGCAGGGAGAAACACCATGCCGCAGACCGCCGACGCGCTGGGGGCCGGCCTCGAGCGCCGGGAGGGCACCGACAAGGTGCTCGGCAGCGCCCGTTACGCCGCCGAGCACACCCCTGAGGGCTGCGCGTACGCGTGGCCGGTCGCGGCCACCGTGGCGCGCGGGCAGGTGCGGGCGGTGGACGAGGGGGCGGCGCTGGCGCTGCCCGGTGTGGTGGCGGTGCTGCACCACCGCAACGCGCCGCGTCTGGCCGAGCCGGACGACGCCACCCTGGCCGTGCTGCAGGACGCCCGCGTCCCGCATTACGGCTGGTACGTGGCGCTGGTGGTCGCCGACACCCTGGAGGCGGCCCGCGAGGGCGCAGCCGCCGTACAGGTCACCTACGCCGCCGAGCCGCACGAGGTGACCCTGCGGGCCGGGCACCCCGACGCCTACGTGCCCGAGGACTCCGACGGGACCTCGGGCGAGCACGTGCGCGGCGAGGCGGAGGCGGCGTTCGCGGCCGCGCCGGTGCGGGTGGACACCGGCTACCGGGTGCCGCCGCTGCACAACCACCCCATGGAGCCGCACGCGGCCACCGCCCACTGGCAGGAGGGGCACTTGAGCGTGTACGACTCCAGCCAGGGCGCCACCACCGTGCGCGATGTGCTGGCCGGCCTGTTCGGGCTGCGCAAGGAGCAGGTGACGGTCGTCTCCGAGCATGTGGGCGGCGGGTTCGGCTCCAAGGGGACGCCGCGCCCGCACGTGGTGCTGGCCGCCATGGCCGCCCGCGCCACGGGCCGGCCGGTCAAACTCGTGCTGCCGCGGCGGCAGTTGCCCTCCGTGGTGGGGCACCGTGCGCCGACCCTGCACCGGGTGCGGCTGGGTGCGGGCACGGACGGCACGCTCACCTCGGTGATCCACGAGGTGACCGCGCACACCTCCCGCGTCAAGGAGTTCATGGAGACCGGGGCGGCCGCCACCCGCGTCATGTATCCCTCGCCGCACGCGCGCACCACGCACCGGGCGGTGCCGCTGGATGTGCCGAGCCCCTCCTGGATGCGGGCCCCGGGCGAGGCGCCGGGCATGTACGCGCTGGAGTCGGCGATGGACGAGCTCGCCCAGGCGCTGGGCATCGACCCCGTCGAGCTGCGGCTGCGCAACGACACCGGGCACGAGCCGGACAGCGGCAAGCCCTTCAGCAGCCGGCATCTGGCCGAGTGCCTGCGCGAGGGGGCGCGGCGCTTTGGCTGGGCCGGGCGCGATCCGCGCCCGCGCACCCGCCGGGAAGGGCCGTGGCTGGTGGGCAGCGGGATGGCGGCGGCCACCTATCCGGTCGTGGTGGGGCCGTCCCGGGCGGGCGTGCAGGCCTGCCCGGACGGCACGTTCGTGGTGCGGATCAACGCCACCGACATCGGGACGGGGGCGCGCACCGTGCTCGCGCAGGTCGCCGCGGACGCGCTGGGCGTGCCGGTGGAGCGGGTGCGCACCGAGATCGGCAGCAGTGATCTGCCCGCGGCGCCGCTGGCCGGCGGCTCCTCGGGCACGGCCTCCTGGGGCTGGGCGGTGCACGAGGCGTGTACGGCGCTGGCCGGGCGCCTGGCCGAGCAGCAGGGCCGGCAGCTGCCGCCGGAGGGGGTCAGTGCCACGGCCGACACGGCGGGGCGGGCCGATGCGGACAGCGACTACGCGCGGCACGCGTTCGGTGCGCACTTCGCCGAGGTCGCGGTGGACACGGTCTCCGGTGAGGTCCGGGTGCGCCGGCTGCTCGGCGTCTACGCCGCCGGGCGCATCCTCAACTCCCGTACCGCCCGCTCGCAGTTCGTCGGCGCGATGACGATGGGGCTGGGGATGGCGCTGATGGAGGGCAGCACGGTGGATGCCGCCTTCGGGGACTTCACCGAGTGCGATCTGGCCTCCTATCACGTGCCGGCGCATGCGGATGTGCCGGACATCGAGGCGCACTGGATCGAGGAGGACGATCCGCATCTCAACCCGATGGGCAGCAAGGGCATCGGCGAGATCGGGATCGTGGGAACGGCCGCGGCGATCGGCAACGCGGTGCACCACGCGACGGGGGTACGGCTGCGGGAACTCCCGCTGACCCCGGACCGGGTGCTGGCCGGCGCCCTGTAGGCGCCGGCGGCTCAGGGGGCGGTGCGGGCGCGGCTTTCGCGGGTCCAGGACAGGATCTCGGGCGCGGTCCAGGTGCTCACCACGCGTTCGGCGGGCACCTTGCACTCCTCGGCGCGCGCGCAGCCGATGATCTGCCAGTCGAGCTGGCCGGGTGCGTGGGCGTCGGTGTCGACGGCGAACAGCGTGCCGGCCCGGACCGCCTGGCGCAGCAGGCGGCGGGGCGGGTCGAGGCGTTCGGGGCGGCTGTTGATCTCCACGGCGGTGCGGGCGGCCGCGCACGCGGCGAAGACCGCTTCCGCGTCGAACTGCGACTCGGGCCGGCCGCGGCCGGTGACCAGGCGGCCGGTGCAGTGTCCGAGCACGTCGGCGCGGGGGTTGCTGACCGCGGTGATGAGGCGGCGTGTCATCGCGGCGGCGTCCATGCGCAGTTTGGAGTGCACGGAGATCACCACGACGTCCAGGCGGTCCAGCAGGTCGGGTTCCTGGTCCAGGGAGCCGTCGTCGAGGATGTCGCACTCGATGCCGGTCAGCAGCCGGAAGGGCGCCCACTGCTCGTTGAGGGCGGCCACCACCTCCAGCTGGTCGCGCAGCCGTTGGGGTGACAGGCCGCGGGCCACCGTCAGGCGGGGCGAGTGGTCGGTGAGTACGGCCCATTCGTGGCCGATCTCGCGGGCGGCGCGGCCCATCGCCTCGATGGGGCTGCCGCCGTCGGACCAGTCGGAGTGCAGATGGCAGTCGCCGCGCAGCAGGGCCCGCAGCCCGCTGCCGGCGCCCTCGGCCAGCGGGGCGCGGGCCTCTTCCTCCAGGCGTTGCAGGTAGCCGGGCATGGTGCCGGCCAGCGCCTCGCGGATCACGGCGGCGGTCTTGGGCCCGATGCCCTTGAGGGATTCCAGGGAGCCGTCCCCGGCGCGGCGCGCCAGCTCGGGGCCGGAGAGGTTTGCGCTCACCTCGGCGGCGGTGCGAAAGGCCCGCACGCGGTAGGTGGGGGCGCGGCCCCGCTCCAGGAGGAAGGCGATGCGTTCCAGTGCCTCCACGGGCTCCATGACACCTCCGGCCGGGCGTGCGTGCGGGGTTCCAGCCTGGCGCAGGCGGCGGGCCGGGGCACGGCGGGCGGCGCGCTGTGGGTGGTCAATGGGGCGGTGGTCGGTTCGGGCGGTGGGCGGCGCGGCCGCCGGCGCCCAGCGGGCCGGTCTGGGCGATGGGCTCCCCCGGCGGGCGGCGGTGGAAGCGGGCCCGGGCCAGGCGGGTGACCAGGGGCGGCAGCAGGCCGCGGCCGGCCTGGGCCAGCCGGGTCCAGGCCGGGATGTAGACGGCGGTGCGGCGCGCTTCGACGGCGTCGGCCAGGCGGGCGGCCACCGGGGCGAGGGGGCGGATGCGGCGGGCGCAGGGCGGCAGCAGGGCGCGCGGTTCGCGCAGCGCGGCGTAGGTGTCCACCTCGTCCAGCATGCCGGTGTCCAGCCAGTTGAGGTAGGCGATGCCCACCGCGACGCCGCGGTGGGCGGTTTCGGCGCGCAGCGCGTGGGTGAAGGCCTCCACGCCGGCCTTGGAGGCGCAGTAGGCGCTCAGCATCGGCACGGCGCCCAGGGCGGCCAGGGAGGCGATCTGCAGGTGGTAGCCGCGGGTGTGCAGCAGGTCGGGCAGGAAGGTTTGGGCGGTCAGGGCGCTGCCGGTCAGGTTCACCTCGATCACCCGGCGCCAGGCGTGCGGGTCGGCGCTTTGCAGGGGGCCGGCCTGGGCGATGCCGGCATTGGCGATGACGACGGAGGGCGGTCCCAGGCGTTCGCGCACCGTGCGGGCGGCGGTGTGCAGGGCGGCGGGGTCGGTGACGTCGACGGGCAGGGCCAGGGCGGGGGCGGGCAGGGCGGCCGCCACCTGTTCCAGCGCGTCCTGCTCCAGGCCCAGCAGAGCGAGGCGGGCGTCGCGGTGCGCCAGCTCCCGTGCGAGTGCGGCGCCCAGGCCGCGGGCGGCGCCGGTCACCACGACGGTGCGGTGGTGCAGGGGGCCGGGGCGCGTGCGGTGCGTGCGCGGGCTCTTCACGGGCGGGGCGGGGTGCCGGTGCGGTCGCGGCGGGTGAGGTGGCGTTGAGTGCGGGTCAGCGGGAGCGGGAGGCGGCGGCGCAGGGCGGCGCGGGCCGCGTTGGCGCCGGGGGCGCCGTGGACGCCGCCGCCGGGGTGGGCGGCGGCCGAGGCCAGGTAGAGGCCCGGCAGGGGGGTTTCGGGGCGCCCGGTGCCCGGCAGGGGGCGGAAGAACAGCTGCTGGTGCAGGGAGGTGGTGCCGCCGTTGAGGGCGCCGGCGTGCAGGTTGCGGTCCAGGGCCTGCAAGGTGGGCGGGGCCAGGATGCGGCGGGCCCGGATCAGGGTGCGAAAGCCCGGGGCGAAGCGTTCGACCTGCTGCTCGATCCGGTCGGCCATCCGCTCCTGCTCCGCGGCCCGCCAGGCGCCGGAGATGTGGTCGTGGCCGGCGTCGGCGCGGATGTCCTGGGGGACGTGGGTGTAGGCCCAGGCGGACTCGGTGCCGGCCGGTGAGCGGGTGGCGTCCGCGGTCGTCATCTGGCCGAAGAGCAGGAAGGGCCGGTCGGGGACCTGGCGCATGGCGAGCTGGGCGGCGAAGCGGGTGAGTTCGTCGACGCCGTCGGCCAGGTGCACGGTGCCCGCGCCGGCCGCCTCCTTGGCCTGCCAGGGCACCGGCCCCTCCAGCGCCCAGTCGACCTTGAAGGTGGCGAAGTCCCACTGGAAGCGGCGCAGGTCCGCAAGGAGCTGGTCGGGCAGGTGCTGGGGGGCGATGAGGCCGCCGTACAGGGCGGGCAGCGACACATCGGCCAGGACGGCGCGCGTGGCGGGCACCGTCTCGCCGTCGGCGGTGCGCACGGCGACCGCGCGCCCGCCGCGCACGATGATCTGCTGGGCGCGGCGGCCGCAGTGCACGGCCGCGCCGCGCGCCTGGAGGCGCCGGGTCAGGGCGGCGGTCAGGGCGCCGGCGCCGCCCACCGGGACGGGGAAGCCGTAGCTCTGGCCGAGCATCGCCATGAGCCAGCCGAAGCCGCCGCTGCCGGCCGCCTCGGGGGCCAGGTCGGCGTGCAGGGCGTTGCCGGCCAGCAGGAGCCGGCCGCCCTCGCCGGTGAACTCCTCCTCGCCCAGGCGGCGCACCGGCAGCAGCAGGGTGCGGGCCATGCGCAGCGCGCCGGCCGTCTTGAGCCGGTAGGCCAGCTTGGCGGTGGCCCGTAGCGGCGGGAAGGGGGTGAACAGGGCGTCCAGCAGGGCGGGGCGGACGTCGTCCCACATCGCGTGCAGGCGCTCCCAGGCCGCGCCGTCGCCCGGCGCGAAGGCGTCCAGGGAGGCGGCGGTGGCCTGCGGGCTGCGGTCCAGGACGGCGCAGCGGCCGTCGCTGAGGGGGTGGGCCACCACGTGCGGGGCGTGGCTCCAGCGCAGGCCGTGTTCGTGCAGGCGCAGCCGCTGCAGGACCGGCGAGGCGGCCGCCAGCGGGTAGAAGGAGCTGCACAGGTCGTTGACGAAGTCGGGGTGTACGCCCCGGTCGTGGCGGACCGCGCCGCCGGGTTCGGGCTGTTCCTCCAGGACGGTGACGCTCCAGCCGGCGTCGGCCAGGAGGTTGGCGGCGACCAGCCCGTTGGGGCCGGCCCCGATGACCACGGCGTCAGGCATGGCCCGCTCCGCCGGCGGGGCGGGCCGCTTCGTTCTCGCACACCCGGGCCAGGCGGGCCAGCATCGCACGGTGGCGGACCTGGACGAGCGCTTCGACCAGGGTGTTGTGCAGGGCGCCTGCCGCGCCGCGCAGCGGATGTTCGTCGACGGTGACCAGGCAGTGCTCGCCCCAGGGCCGCACCTCAAGGGCGATCCGGGCGGTGCCCAGAGGGCCGGCCTTGGCCTCCAGCTCCAGGATGGTGCCCTCCTGGCAGCGGCGTACGACGGTTTCGTTGGTGGCCCGCAGCGGGCCCAGCCGTACCTCGTACTCCAGGGCCGCGCCGACCTGCGGCCAGTGGCCGCGCACCGGCTGGGAGGAGGCGGTGCCCACCACCCATTGGGCGTAGCGGCTGCCGTCGGCCAGCACGCTCCACACCGTCGCCGGGCTCACTGTGATCAGTCGATGACGCCGTGCCATCTGTTGCCTCCCTGACTCGCCGTCATCGCCGGGTGCCCCGATCAGCCGTCCTCAACATCGTGCGGGACACGCGTCGTCTTCGCGCCCCGGGGCAGATGTGCGGGCATGCGGTGGCGGGGTGCGGCGTGTCGCGGCCGGGGCCGTGGCGGGTGAGACTTTCCAGGGCCGCCGGGTGCGGCGCCCGCCCCTCTGGGGGGCTCTTCTTCAAGGAGGCGGCAGCGCACGTGAGCGACGGCAAGGACTCCTCCCCCCGGCGGCTGGTCCTGGTGACCGGGGCCACCGGCTACATCGGGGGCCGGCTGGTGCCCGAACTCCTTGCGTCGGGCTACCGGGTGCGGTGTCTGGCCCGCTCGCCCGAGAAGCTGCGCGACCATCCCTGGGCCGGCCAGGTGGAGGTGGTGCGCGGCGATGTGCGCGACGCGCGTTCGCTGGCCGGCGCGTTCGAGGGGGTGCAGGTGGCGTACTACCTGGTGCACGCGCTGAGCACCGGGGCCGGCTTCGAGGACACCGACCGGCGCTCGGCCCGCGTCTTCGCCGAGCAGGCCGCGGCGGCCGGGGTGGGGCGCATCGTGTATCTGGGCGGGCTGACCCCGGCCGGGGTCAGCGCGCGGGAGCTGTCGCCGCATCTGCGCTCGCGGGCCGAGGTGGGCCGCATCTTCCTGGACGGCCCGGTGCCCGCCGCGGTGCTGCGGGCGGCGGTCATCATCGGGTCGGGCTCGGCGTCCTTTGAGATGCTGCGCTACCTCACCGAGCGCCTGCCGGTCATGGTCACCCCCAGCTGGGTGCGCACCCGCATCCAGCCCATCGCGGTCCGCGACGTGCTGCGCTACCTGGTGGCCTGCGCCGAGCTGCCCGCCGAGGTCAGCCGGGGCTTCGACATCGGCGGCCCGGACGTGATGACCTACCGCGACATGATGCGCACCTACGCCCAGGTGGCGGGCCTGCGTCACCGGCTGATCGTGCCGGTGCCGCTGCTGACCCCCACCCTCTCCAGCCACTGGGTCGGCCTGATCACGCCCGTGCCGCGCGGCATCGCCCGGCCGCTGGCGGAGTCGCTGCGCCACGAAGTGATCTGCCAGGAACACGACATCGCCGACTGGGTCCCCGACGGCCCCGGCCGCCCGCTGCCCTTCACCAAGGCGCTGCGGCTGGCCCTGCAACGCATCCAGGAGGCGCAGGTCAGCACCCGCTGGTCCTCGGCGTCGGTGCCCGGCGCGCCCAGCGACCCGCTGCCCACCGACCCCGACTGGGCCGGCGGCAGCCTCTACACCGACCACCGCACCCTGGTCGTGGACGCCTCGCCGGCGGCACTGTGGCGGGTCATCGAGGGCATCGGCGGCGACAACGGCTGGTACTCCTTCCCGCTGGCCTGGGCGGTACGGGGCTGGCTGGACCGGCTGGCGGGCGGGGTGGGCCTGCGCCGGGGGCGCCGCGACGCGCACCGGCTGCGGGTGGGCGACTCCCTGGATTTCTGGCGGGTGGAGGAGATCGAGCCGGGCCGGCTGCTGCGGCTGCGCGCCGAGATGCGGCTGCCCGGCCTGGCCTGGCTGGAGATGCGGGTGGAGGAGGACACCTCGGGCCGCACCCGCTACCGCCAGCGCGCCCTGTTCCACCCGCGCGGCCTGGCCGGGCACGCCTACTGGTGGGCGGTGGCGCCCTTCCACGCGGTGGTCTTCGGCGGCATGGCCCGCAACATCGCCGAGGCGGCGGGCAAGGAACCCGAACGCCCCTGACCGCTCAGGGGTGCGGCCCCGGCCAGGCGGTTGCGGCCCCGGTCAGAGACCGGCGCAGGTCTCGGTCAGGGCCTGGTCCAGGATGCTCGGGCCCTGGGCGAGCCCGTCGCGGGCGGCGGTCAGCGGCGGCGCGAGGCGCAGGAGGCGGCGGCTGTCGTGCAGCGCGGCGAAGCAGCCGGGCGGCGGTTCGAGGATGCCGCCGGAGCTGAGGATCGGCTCGGCCGGGTGGTCAGCGGCGCTTGTGCGACTTCAGGTACCAGGCGGCGGCGACGGCGAGGACGACGAGGACAAGAAGGATCTTCATGGTCCCCGGTTGTCCCCGATCGGGCGGGACATGCCTGCCGCGCCCCACCCGGCCCCGGCCGGGGGGTGCGTTTTGCCGGTCGGAGGCCAGGGCACCCGGTGGCCGCGGCCGCGCCGGATGCCGCCGGTGCGCCCAGGAGTGCCGGCCCGGCGCTCCGGTGGTGAGGTGCCCGCGTCTTGCGGAAGGTGGGAGAGGCGCCCCCCCCCGGGGCCCGGAGCGCCCGCGCCCGGCCCTACGCCCCCGCAAGAAAGGCAGCCCCCATGACGGACACTCCCGGCCGGCAGGGCCCGCAGGATCCCACCACCAAGGGGCCGCGCCCCGACTTTCCCCAGCAGGACCAGGAGGTGCCGGGGTGGACCGGGCCGATGGACCCGCCGCCCGATCACGGGGAGGACTCCTACCGCGGCTCCGGGCTGCTGCGCGACCGCATCGTGCTGATCACCGGGGGCGATTCGGGGATCGGGCGGGCGGTGGCCATCGCGATGGCCCGCGAGCAGGCCGACGTCGTCTTCACCCATCTGCCCTCCGAGGCCGGTGAGGCACAGGAGACCGCCCGCTGGGTCGAGGAGGCCGGGCGCCGGGCCGTCCCGGTGCCCTGCGACATCCGCGAGGAGGAACAGTGCCGGCGGCTCGTGGAGCGCGCGGTCACCGAGTTCGGGCGGATCGACGTCCTGGTCAACAACGCCGCCTACCAGATGTCGCGGCCCAAGGGCATCACGGACATCCCCACCGAGCAGTTCGACCGGGTGGTGCGCACCAACCTGTACGGCATGTTCTGGCTGTGCAAGATGGCGGTGCCGCACATGCCGCGCGGCGCCTCGATCATCAACACCACCTCGGTGCAGGCCTACAAGCCCAGTCCGCACCTGCTGGACTACGCCATGACCAAGGGCGCCATCGTCACGTTCACCCAGGGGCTCGCGCAGATGCTGGTCGAGGACGGGATCCGCGTCAACGCGGTGGCGCCCGGGCCGGTGTGGACGCCGCTGATCCCCGCGACGCTGCCCGACACCACGGAGTTCGGCAAGCAGGCGCCGCTGGGCCGGCCCGCGCAGCCCGCGGAGATGGCCCCGGCCTATGTCTTCCTCGCCTCGGAGCACGCCGGTTTCCTCACCGCCGAGATCATGAACGCCACCGGCGGCACGCCCCTGCCCTGACCACCTGACCATCCTGAACACCCTGACCACGAAAGGACAGCACCATGCAGCAGCACAGCCACCCCGAGCCGGCGCAGACCGCGGCCCAGGAGGTCCTGGAGGAGGTCGAGGACGCCGAGGAGCGGCCCGTGCCCGACGAGGAGCGCGAGCACACCAAGGACGGCGAGGCCGGCGACACCCTCACGCCCAGCCCCGCCGCCCAGGAGGACATCCACGAGGACATCCACGAGAACGAGAACGGGGGCTGAGCGGGGCGTTCAGCGGTGCGCGGGCCGGGGTTCCCGGCCCGGCGGATGCCACTCGATCAGCAAGATGGTGGCGTCGTCGCGCAGCCGGTCGGTCTGCGCGTCCAGCACGGAGTGGATGAGCCGGCGCAGCGTCTCGGCGGCGACCTCGCCGCCGGTGGAGGCGCGGATGACGGAGTCGGCGAACCGTTCGAGCCCGAATTCGGTGCCGTCGGCCAGCCGCGCCTCGGTCATGCCGTCGGTGTAGAGCAGCACGCGGTCGCCGGGTTCCAGGGTCGTCTCATGGACCTGGCGGTCGGTGCTGCGCAGGAAGGCGGAGAAGCCCATGGGCGGGTCGGCCTCGCGTTCCAGGGCGCCCTCCACCAGCTGGTTGTCGCGGATGAGCAGGGGCGGCGGGTGCCCGCAGTTGCTCCAGCGCAGCACCCCGCTGGCCAGATCCAGGCGCATCAGGACGCCGGTGCAGAACTGGTCGGGCAGCCACAGGCCGATGGCCGCGTCCACGGCCTCCAGGAGTTCGGGCAGCTCCGCCCCGGTGCGCCGGCCGTTGCGGCAGGCGGCCAGGGCGACGGCGGTGGTCAGGCCGGAGAGCAGGTTGTGGCCCATCGCGTCGACGATCGTGGCGTGCAGGGCCGTTGGGGTGAGGCAGTGGTCGAAGGCGTCGCCGCCGATCTCGTAGGCGGGTTCCAGCACGGCGGTGGAGACCACATGGGTGTTGCCGATGGTGCGCGGCGGCAGGAAGGCGCGGAGCATCTCGGCGGGCAGCTGCATGGGCTCGGAGCGGGTGCGCTGGACGACGTTGTCCTTGTAGGCGCGCTTGGAGGTGATCATCATCGCGAGGAGGGCGGCCAGGGCGCGGCCGCGGCGCAGCAGCGCGGGGTCCAGGAAGGGGGTGTGGACGGCGAGCACGCCCAGGCGTTCGGCGCCGTCCAGCAGGGGCAGCCAGGCGGTCATGCCGCCGGCGGGCGACTCCTGTACGCGCAGGGCCAGGGTGCGGTAGGCCCAGCCGGCCAGGGAGTTGTCCACGTCGGCGGCGGCCGCGTCGTCGTTGAGGGGGATCAGGCGGCGCTGCTGGAGGTCGGCGAGGTAGACCACGGCCTGGGGCACGCCCAGCGCGGTGGCGCACCGGGCGACCGCGGTGGCCAGGTCCAGTACGGCGTTGTCCGGGTCGGCAAGGAACTCCTCGAGTCCGCTGGGCGGCTCCGATGCCGGCACGTCCTCTCCCTTCGCCCCGGGGCTGCGCGACACGGCCGGGGTGGTGACACAGGCTCCTCCGAGCAGTCTCACACCGCACCGGCGTGCCTGCCCGGCCGCCGTGTCGCCGATCGGCTGCGGGTGGTCCACGGTGATCAGTACGAGTTGTCCCGCCCTGCGCGGGTACCTGCAACCCCAGCTCCGGAACGAGCCGGCCCGGACCGGCCCGCCGCTTCCGGGGCCCAGCGGCCGAAAGGAGACATCGTGAGCGCGCAGATACCGCCCTCCCCCGGTGCGGACGGCGAGACGCCCGTGCCCAGGGACCCGCCCGACCAGCAGGCCGACGGCGGCCAGGACCCCTGGGAGGCGGCGCAGGAGGCGGCCGAAACCGGCGGCGGGGCTGCCGGGGACGGGGGCGACGACGACGTGCCCGAGACCGACGAGGCCGGCACCGGCCGGCGCGGCAGCGGCGGGCAGACGGGCGCTCCCAGTGAGGATCCGGTGCCGCAGGAGCCCTCCGGGTGAGGGCGCGGCCCGACGAGATGAGCAAGGCGAGGGAAAGGGATTGACGGTGAGTGGTGCGGGAGAAGAGCCGGCGCAGGTCACGGTGGAACTGAGCGGGGCGGCCAAGGACGCCGGGAGCGTCTTCGACGTCCTGACGGCGGTCTACGCCTCGGACCGGGACGGCGGGCCCACGGCGTCGGAGGCGAGCGGGCCCACGGTGTGGAGCGGTGTCTTCGACACCGCCCGTCCGGCGGGCGGCGGGCCGGGCGGCACGCCCACGCTGCAGGGTCCGGTGACCGCCGGCGTGCAGGGCGGCTATGTGGCGGTCGACCAGGTCGTCACGGTCCTCTCGGCGGCCTTCACCGTCACCGAGGAGGGCTCCGCCTCGGGCGATCAGGAAAAGGACGTGTCGCTGCGGCTGGAGAGCCGCTGAGCCGCGCACCCGCCCGGGCGCGCCCGCAGCAGGCCCCGGCCCCGCACGCCCCGTCCCGGGTTCCCGTGCGGGGCCGGGGTGTGCGGGGCCGGGGTGTGCGGTGCCGGGGCCATGACTCCGGTCCGGGCGCTCAGGCCCGGTGGTCGCCGGGGATGCGCTCCAGCAGGCCGCGCAGGTCGTCGGCGTGCTCCTCCTCCTGGGCCAGCAGGTCCTCGAAGACGCGGCGGGTGGTGGGGTCGCCCTCCCCCAGCCACTGGGCGATCTCGGTGTAGGCGGCGACGGCGACACGTTCGGCCACCAGGTCCTCCTTGATCATTTCGATCAGGTCGGTGCTGTCGTCGTACTCCGCGTGGGAGCGGGAGGTGAGCGTGTCGGGGTTGAAGTCCGGCTCGCCGCCCAGCTGGACGATGCGCTGGGCCAGTTTGTCGGCGTGCTCCTGCTCCTCCTGGGCGTGTTCGAGGAACTCGGCGGCCACCGGCTCGGAGTACAGGCCCGAGACCGTGTAGTAGTGCCGCTTGTAGCGCAGGGTGCAGACGATCTCGGTGGCGAGGGCCTCGTTGAGTACGAGGAGTACGCGCTGCAGGTCCGCGCCGTAGGCGTCGGTGACCGGGCCCTTCTCGATCTGGTGGCGGGCCCGCTCGCGGATGGTCTTGATGTCGGTCAGGAACTCGGCCATGGCTGCTGCTCTCTGCTGGGTGGTCGGGGCGTGGTCGGGCAGCGGGCGGACCGTCCGGTGTCCCGCCACCCCCTGACCGTACCCATATGTCCGCATTCATCCCCTGGTGGCCGGGGTCCGGTGTCGGGGCGGCGGCGATCTCCTCGGGGGCGCCCCGGGCGCGACGACGCCCGCAGAACGCGGGCGCGGGCACGGCCGGGTCGGTGCCGCGCTGCCGCCGGTGACCGGCACGGCACGGCAGGGGGCACGGCACGGGGCACGGGTGGCCTCTCCGGGCGTGCCTTTGCAGCCCCGTCTGCGCCCCGACGCCCGGCACGCACTCCCCCAAGCTCTCGGCCCGCGCTCGGACAGGGGGACCCCCATGGCGCACCCGCCGACCGCCGCCGCACCCGCGCTCCGCGCGCACGACGGGGGCTCGAAGTCAGGCTCCTACGGTGTCGGGGTACTCTGCGCCGGGCCGACGGGCCCGGCACGAACAGGGGCGGCCGGTGTGCGCGTTGGGCCGCGCGCACGGCCTTGGGGGAAGGCGGAGAGGACCATGCGGGGCCTGGACCAGGGCATACCGGCGGGGGGCGGGTGCGCCGCCGGAGTGCGCGGCGGGTGCGCGTGCGGCGCGCCGCGCCGCCGTGAACACCCCCCGGCGGCAGCGGAGCGCCGTGCCGGCCGCCGTGCGGCAAGATCCAGGCCGTCATTGTCGGGGGTTCTCGGCGGGCACGGCCAGGAGCGGTTTCTTCCTGTGCACGGATTTCCGGAAATACCCGTGCCGCGCACGGCGGTTGACGCGGGCGCCAGGGGCGGGAGGGCCGGCCGTGGACAATAAGTCCGCCCTGCGGCAGCTGCTGCGCTGGAAGCGGAGCCGGCTGGAGCCGGCCGCGGTGGGCCTGCGCCCGCGCACCGGCCGCGGCCGCCGCGCCCCGGGGCTCTCCCAGGCGCAGGTCGCCCAGCTCCTGTATGTCTCCGAGCGCACCTACGCCCAGCTGGAGCGGGGTGAAATGCCCTCCCCCGCCGCCGACTTCCTCGACCGGGTCTCCGATGTGCTGCACCTGGAGGAGGGCGAGCGCACCGCGCTGTACGCGTATGCGCTGGGGCACGAGCCGCCGAGGCCGCAGGACCCGCTGGCCGGGCAGGACATCCATGGCGCCTGGCACCAGGCGGTGGCCAGTGTGACCCGGCCCTGCTACGTCAATGACGTCGCCTGGAACGTCCTGGCCTGCAACGAGGCGTTCACCGCCATGTTCCCGCGCGCCCCGGGGGACCGGCCCGCGCTGCCGGAGCGCAACTTGATGCGCTACATGCTGCTGCGGGAGACCGCGCGCGAGCACCACTTGCGGGACTGGGAGCGGCAGTGGGCGCGGCCGCTGGCCGCGCAGCTGCGCAAGGCCGTGGCGCTGTATCCGGGCAACAGTGATCTGCGGGAGCTGGACAAGGAGGTGGAGGCCGACCCAGTGGCCGGCCCGATCTACCGCTCGGACCCGGTGACCTACGTCCAGCCCAGCGGGGCGACCCGGCCGGTGCGTTTTCCCTGGCCCGGTCCCGCGGGCCCGCCGGCGGGCGCCGAGCGGTGCTGTGCGCACCATCTGCCCTCCCGGGCCGGGCAGGTGACCATGTGTGCCGCGGTGCCGCTGGGCTCGCCCGGTGCCCGCTTCTTCATCCTGGTCTTCGAGCCCGCACCGGCCTGAACAGGCCACGTGTGGGGCGGGGGTTCACGGGGTGGCGGTCAGGAAGTCCCGTACCCCGCGGGAGACGGCGTCGTCGCCCAGCAGGTCGTTGTGGGCCAGACAGCCGGCTCCCGCGTTGGCCGCCCCGGTCAGCGGGACGCTGGCGTCGGGGTTGATGACCTCGTCGCAGGAGGAGGCCCAGGTCGCGTACGCCACCGGGCCGGGGGTCTCATCGCCCTGGGCGAGCCGGTCGGTGACGTAGGAGCCGGGGGTCATGTCGCGGCAGGCCTGCGACCACAGGGCGCACGCCCAGGCGGTGGTGGTGCCGTGGTTGGGGCCGCCCAGGGAGACCCAGTGGGCGACGGCGGGCGCGCCGCCGCCGAACTTCACATACCAGCGCGTGACCAGGCTGCCGAAGGAGTGGGCGACCAGGTCCACGCGGTCGGCGCCGGTGCGGGCGCGTATCTGGGCGACGTGGGCGGCCAGTTGGCCGGCGAGGTCCTCGTTGACCGAGCGGCTGGTGTCGTAGCCGAAGGAGTACAGGTCGTCCTCGCCGTAGCCGGCGGCTCGGAAGTCCTCGCGCATCGCGCCCCATACGCCGGGGTCGGCGTTGTAGCCGTGCACGAAGACCACGGGCCGGGGGGCGGCCGCGGGCGCCGGGGCCGCGGCGGCGGGGGCCGCCGGCACGATCACGGCGAGCACGCACAGCCAGCCGAGCAGCAGGCGCGCGGCGCGTCGGGCACGCTGGTCCATCGGCACGGGCATCTCCTCACCGCAGGCGGGACACGACACGGCCCCGCACCGCGCCCGCACCGCGCGGACGCACCGGTGAAGTGTGCGGGCGAGCCCGCCGGATGAGAAGAGCCGGGCCCGCACTCACCCGGCCCCGGGCCCGGCTGCTCACCCGGCCCCGGGGGCGTCCTCGGTCTCGGTCAGTGCGTGTCCGCAGTGGGCGCAGAAGCGGTCCTCGCGGGTGGCGGTCAGGTGGCCGCACTCGGGGCAGAGCCGGTCGAGGAGGCAGGCCGGTTCCCCCGCGCCGGTGTCGGCGGGGGCCGGGCGGCGGTGGGCGGTGGTGTAGGTCAGGCCCTGGTCGCCCGCGCGCAGGGCGTGCGCGGTGCGGGCGGGCAGCCAGGCCAGCGCGCCGGGGGCGAGCGGGAAGGCGGCACCGTCCAGGCGCAGTTCGCCCTCGCCGGCCAGCACGGTGAGCAGGAGCCCGTGTCCGGCCCCGGCGTCCTGGCCCAGGTCGGTGCCGGGGGCCAGCCGCACCACGGCGGCGTCCAGATCGCGCCCCCGGCCGCGCAGCGACCACACCAGGTGGACCGGTCCGCGCCCGGGGGCGCGGGTCTGGTGCGGGCCGAGCAGGACCGGGCCCCGCGCGTCACCGGGCTCGCTCACGGGCATCGTGCCGTCCTTTCACCTGCGCTCGGGCCGCTGCGCGGCGGGTCATGCGCAGTGTGCGGCAGCCGGGCGCCGCCGCGCGAGGCCCAAGGGGCTGAAAGCGGGGCGGACCAGGACCATGCGGATCCGAGCGAATCTCAAGGAGCGGCTGGTGAACTACCGCTGGCACCGCACGGCTTGACGCGGCCGCGCTCTTTGTCACCCCGTGCGGCCGGCCCCGCGGTTGCCCCGCTTTTCACTCACGTATTCACGTACTTAGGAGGGCACCATGGTTACCCGACGCCGTCTGCTCGGCACCGGACTCGCCGCCGCGGGCGTAGGGCTCACCGGGGCGTCGTTCACCCCCCTGCTCGGCGTGGACCGCGCCAAGGCCAGCCCGGCCGCGGCCACCTCGGCCATACCCGAGCTGTTCACCGTGCCCATGCCGCAGATGCCGGTACTCAGACCCACCTTCCGCACCACGACCACCGACTACTACGACGTCACCACGCGCCGGGTCCGCAGGGAGATCCTGCCGGGCATCCAGACCGATCTGATCACCTACGACGGGAACTTCCCCGGCGCGACCATCAAGGCGCGCTCGGGACGCACCGTCATCGTGCGCCAGCACAACGAGCTGGACGTGGCCACCTCCTCGCACCTGCACGGCGCCTCGGTCACCCAGGCCAACGACGGCGACCCGATGGACACCCTGGCCCCGGGCGGGTCGCGGGCCTACACCTATCCCAACAAGCAGCCGCACGCCTCGCTGTGGTACCACGACCACGCCCACCACATGGAGTCGGAGAACGTCTACCGCGGGCTGCACGGCAGCTACCTGCTGACCGACACCACCGAGGACCAGCTGCCGCTGCCCAAGGGCGAGTACGACGTGGTGATCGCCATCCGCGACGCGCACTTCGACACCGCGGGTCAGCTCGTGTACGTCATGGACGACCAGCAGCGCTCCACGCTGCTGGTCAACGGCGCGCCCTACCCCTACTTCCAGGTCGCGGCCCGCAAGTACCGGCTGCGCTTCGCCAACATGTCCAACCAGCGTTTCCTGGGGCTGCGGCTGGCGGACGGCAGCGAGATCGTCCAGATCGGCTCGGACGGCGGGCTGCTGCCCAGCCCGCACACCACCAACGCGCTCACCCTCTCCCCGGGCGAGCGCATCGACGCCGTCGTCGACTTCTCCCGCTACCAGGTGGGCGACAAGGTGGTGCTGGAGAACAGCATCATCTTCGCCGGCAGCGCCGAGCAGGTCGGCCAGGTGATGCGGTTCGACGTGGTGCGCACGGCCACCGACAGCAGCTCGGTGCCGCCGGTGCTGCGCTCGCTGCCGGCGCTGCCCACGCCGACCAACGAGCGGACGATCGTGATGAAGATGGAGGAGGGCGTCGCACACCCCAAGGGGTACATGGACGGCAAGATGTACGACCCGGCGCGGGTGGATGCCAGCATCCGGTTCGGGGCCAGTGAGGTGTGGACGGTCACCAACGCCAATCCTCGGGTGCCGCACAACTTCCATATGCACCTGGTGCAGTTCCGGGTCCTGGAGCGGGGCGGCAAGCCGCCGGCGCCCGGCGAGTCGGGGCTGAAGGACACGGTGATCGTCGCGCCGGGTGAGACGGTCAAGCTGCAGGCGACCTTCGACACCTACCGGGGCTCCTACGTCTACCACTGCCACATGCTGGACCACTCGGCCATGGGCATGATGGCGACCATGAAGATCAGCTGAGGTGGCGCCGCCCGCGGCCCGTGCGGGCCGCGGGCGGCCCGCCCCCTCCCCCCCCCGGGCGCTGGGGGCGGTTCAGGTGGGCCGGTCAGGTGAACTGGCCGACCCGGTAGTGCCCGGCGGGCTGCTGGGCCATGATGTTGAGCCGGTTGAAGGCGTTGATCAGGGCGATGGTGGCCAGCAGGGCGGCCAGCTGGTCCTCGTCGTAGTGGCGGGCGGCGTTCGCCCAGGCCGCCTCGCTGACCCCGCCGGCCGCGTCGGCGACGCGGGTGCCCTGCTCGGCCAGCTCCAGGGCGGCGCGTTCGGCCTCGGTGAAGACCGTCGCCTCCCGCCAGGCGGCGACCAGGTTCAGGCGCACGGCGCTCTCCCCGGCGTGCGCGGCCTCCTTGGTGTGCATGTCGATGCAGAAGCCGCAGCCGTTGATCTGGCTGGCGCGCAGCCTGACCAGTTCCTGCGTCGACGCGGGCAGCGCGGAGTTGGCTGCCGCCTTGCCCGCCGCGGCCAGGTACTTCAAGAAGGCGGCCGAGACGGGGTTGTCGAAGAGGTTCAAGCGAGCGTCCATGGTGGGCTCCTCTGCCGTGCTGGTGCGTACACAGCTGAGACCGCACAGCCCGCCCGAATGTGACAGCCGCCCGCGTGACCTGCCCCTCTCCCCCGCCCGCGGGCGGGGGCGGGGGTCAGGCGGTGGTCCAGGGGCGCAGCTTCTCGGGGTTGCGCACCGCCCACAGGTGCTTGATGCGCTCGCCGGCGAAGTCGAAGGCCAGCACCGAGACGGTGACGCCGTTCTGCTGGACGACCAGGCCGGGCTCGCCGTTGACGGTGCGCTCCAGGATCGTCATGGCGGGCGCCTTGGCGGTGATGGTGACCAGGTAGCGGGCGATCTGCTCGCCGCCGCCGGTGGGCGGCGCGGCGTTGACCAGGCCGCCGCCGTCGGCCAGCCCGGTGGCCTCGGGGTCCAGGAGGCTGATCAGGGCGCCGATGTCCTTGGCCTCCCAGGCCTGCTTGAAGTCCCGCACGATGTCGGCGCGCTGGGCGGTGGCGGGGGGCTGCTGGGCGCTGCGGATGCGGCGCCGGGCGGAGGAGGCCAGCTGGCGGCAGGCGGCCGGGCTGCGGCCGACGCTTTCGGCCACTTCGGCGAAGGAGTAGCGAAAGACGTCGTGGAGGATGAACGCGACCCGCTCGGCGGGGGTCATGGACTCCAGGACGACCAGGAAGGCCATGTTGACCGACTCGTCCAGGGTGATGCGGTCGGCCGGGTCGGCGGTGCCCACCGAGCGGCCGCTGATCCACTCGGAGTGGTCGGGCAGCGGCTCGGGGATCCACTCCCCCACATACCGCTCGCGCCGGGCCCTGGCCGAGCCCAGGAGGTCCAGGCAGATGCGGCTGGCCACGGTGGTCAGCCAGCCGCCGGGCGAGGCGACCGCCTCGCGCTGGGCGGGCGTCATGGCATACCAGCGGGCGTAGGCCTCCTGCACGACGTCCTCGGCGTCGGCCAGCGAGCCCAGGAACCGGTAGGCGAGGTTGATCAGCTGACGCCGCTCGCTCAGGACCGTGCTCAGGTCCGCCTCAAGCCGGTCGTCGTCTGGCGCGGTCTGCGTCCTCATCGTCTCGCTTGCTCCCTTGGCCGGAATCTGCCGTCATCGCATACGACGAGACAGCCGGTGGGAATGTGAGGCGGCCCGGCCCGGCGGGCACCCCCTTCTGGCAGGATTCCAGCGCCCTCCTAGTCGTATCAAATAGTCATATGGCATGAGCAAACACAAAGCGATCGTGGAGCGGTACCGCGACGGGGTCCTCAGCGGCGACCACGAGCAGGTCCTGGCCCTGGTGACCGACGACGTGGTGTGGGAGAGCCTGGGCCAGCTGCGGGTGCAGGGCAAGGACGCGCTGCGCGGTGTGGTGCAGAACAAGAACGGGGTCGCGGCGCAGGGCGTCGTGCAGCGGCCGCGGATCACGGTCGACCGGCTCATCGAGGAGGGCGACACCGTGGTGGCCACCGGCCGTGCGGCGCTGCCGCTGCCGGGCGGGGGCAGTGCGGAGTTCCTCTTCAGCGACGTGTTCACCTTCGTCGGGGACGCGATCAGCCACCTGGAGAGCTACAAGGTTCCCCTCGGCCCGCCGCCTGCGCAGGGCTGAGAGCGCCCGCCACGCCCCCGCCCCGGCGCGCGGTCCGGGGCGGGGGCGTGGCCCGGGCGGGTCAGCCGGCGGTCCAGGGGCGCAGCTTCTCGGGGTTGCGCACCGCCCAGATGTGCTTGATGCGCTCGCCCTCGAAGTCGAAGGCGAGCACCGAGACGGTGACGCCGTCCAGCTGGGCCACCAGGCCGGGCTGGCCGTTGACGGTGCGCTCCAGGATCGTCAGGTCCGGGGCGCGGTGGGCGACGTCGGCGAAGACGTGGGCGATCTGCTCGCCGCCGGTGACCGGCTGCAGCTGGGCGCTGACCAGGCCGCCGCCGTCGGCGATGGTGGTGGCGTCGGGGTCGAGCAGGCCGATGAGGGCCTCGATGTCCTTGGCCGCCCAGGCCTGCTTGAAGTCCCGTACCAGATCGGCGCGGTGGGTGGTGGCGGCCGCCGGGGTGCTGCGGGCGGCGGCGATGCGGCGCCGGGCGGAGGAGGCCAGCTGGCGGCAGGCGGCCGGGCTGCGGCCGAGGATCTGGGCGACCTCGGCGAAGGAGTAGTGGAAGACGTCGTGGAGGATGAACGCGACGCGCTCGGCCGGGGTCATCGCGTCGAGGACGACGAGGAAGGCCATGTTGACCGACTCGTCCAGGGTGATGCGGTCGGCCGGGTCGCCGGTGGGGTCGGGGCCGCCGATCCACTCCATGCGGTCGGGCAGCGGCTCGGGGATCCACTCCCCCACATACCGCTCGCGCCGGGCCCTGGCCGAGCCCAGGAGGTCCAGGCAGATGCGGCTGGCCACGGTGGTCAGCCAGCCGCCGGGGGCGGCGACCGCCTCCCGTTGGCGTTCGGACATCGCATACCAGCGGGCGTAGGTCTCCTGCACCACGTCCTCGGCGTCGGCCAGCGAGCCGAGGAACCGGTAGGCGAGGTTGATCAGCTGCCGGCGCTCGCTGAGTACGGCGCGCAGGCCCGGGTCGAGCCGGCTGTCCTCCGGCTCCACATGCTTGCTCATGGTGTCGCCAACTCCCTTGACTGCGCCCCGACTTCACCAGTTCGTTCCGGCGTCGCCCTGAAGGTGGCGCGCGTCACCTCACATTACAACGGGCTGCGTCGTCGTATGGCTGGAGATCGAATTCCTGCCGGGCTCCGTCCCCCGGTCGCCCGGCACCGGAATCCCCGTTCTCCGCCCGCGACTTCGGGCTTTTCCGGGTCGTGCACCGTCTGCGAAGGAGAATTGCCGTGCAGCTGACCTCGATCCGCGGCTCACCAGCGGGGCCGGGTGCCGCCGTGTGCGGCCCCCGCCCGGCAGGCAAGGCCCCGTCCCGGCTGCGGGACGCCCGCGGCTGACCTGGGCCGCACGGCTCCCGTTGGCGGGGGGCCGCCGACAGTGCCACACCGCCGGCGGCGCCCCGCAGGGGCCGCGCGAGGTTTTTCTCGGCTTTTACGCATTGACCGCTGTCGGACGTCTTTTCCACAGGGGTACGGCCGGCTCCCGTCGGGCGGCCCGCTCCTGGCACCACCCGTTAAGCACGCGAAGAAAAGGAAACAGTCGTGGAACCTGTGAACGTTGCAATCATCTATTACAGCGCGACCGGCAACGTGCACACGTTGGCTCAGGCGGTGGCCGAGGGCGCGGAGAAGGCCGGCGCCACCGTGCGGCTGCGCAAGGTCGCCGAGACCGCCCCCGAGGCGGCCGTCCAGGCCAACCCGGCCTGGGTGGAGCACCGGGCGGCCACCACCGACATCGCCGAGGCCACCCACGACGACCTCGCCTGGGCGGACGCGGTCCTGTTCGGCACCCCCAGCCGCTTCGGCAACCCCGCCAGCCAGCTGCGCGCCTTCATCGACACCACCGGCCCCCTCTGGTTCGCCGGGAAGATCGCCGGGAAGGTGTTCTCCGCGTTCACCGCCAGCAACACCGCCCACGGCGGACAGGAATCCACCATCCTGGCCCTGTCGAACACCTTCTACCACTGGGGCGGCATCATCGTGCCCCCCGGCTACACCGACCCCATCCAGTTCCAGTCCGGCAACCCCTACGGCACCTCGCACGTCGCCGGCGACGGCGCACCCGGCGAAGTCGCCCTGCAAGCCGCCCGCCACCAGGCCCGCCGCGTCGTGGACACCGCCGCCGCCCTCAAAGCCGGCCGCAGCGAGATCTGAGGCGCCGCGCGCCGCGCAGGGGTAGGCAGAGGGGGTGGGGGCCGCCGGCCGTCGGGTCGGCGGCCCCCACCCCCTCTCACCGCACGCAAGGGCGGGGCTGGGGACTGGGGTTCAGGAGGGGATCCAGTCGCGCTTGATGTGTGGGGTGTCGATGCTCAGGGCGCGCATGTGCTCGATGGGGTTGGTGTATTCGCGGCTGGCGGCGATCTGTCCGTCGTCCAGGGTGAAGCCGTGGATGAAGTGGTTGCGGTAGCGGCCCTCGGGGTAGCCGGGGAAGCGGATGGTGCCCTCGCCGTCGCACTCCACCCAGATGACCGCCGGGTCCTGGGTCTCGTAGATCCGCACGTCGGACCACTCCCAGTCGGGCAGCACCTGCAGGGAGAGTTCGCCGTGTTTTTGCAGCTTGGCGCGGCCCTTCACCACGATGGGGCGGCCGATGTCGGTGTTGAACAGGGCCGCGGTGCCGTCCTGGGTGTAGAGGGTGTAGCGGCGCAGCCGGGCCTCGGGCCCAGTCTCCATGTACTGCTCCACGGCCCGCCGGTTGCGGGCGCGCAGCTCGAGGTGGTCGGTGAACACCGGGGCAGGGGCAGTCATCACATCTCCGGGTAGGTGGGGGTCAGGGCTGCAGGCGGGTGGTGTCCCAGCCGCTGTCGGTGCGGTCGTAGCGCAGCCGCTCGTGCAGCCGGTCGGTGCCGTTGGCCCAGAACTCCACCGCGGCCGGCTCCAGGACGTAGGCCGCGAACGCCTGCGGGCAGGGCAGCGGCCGGGGCGGCTGGCCCAGTTCCAGGGCGCGGGCGCGGATGTCCTCCAGGTGGTCCAGGTCGCGCAGCGGCTCGCTCTGCAGCGAGACGGTGGACATGGCGTGGGTGAACACCGCGCGCGCCGCCCACAGTTCCTCCGCCTGGGCGCGCGGCAGCCGGCGCACCGGTCCGGCCACGGTGATCTGCTGGCTGGTCTCGCGCCAGTACAGCACCCCCGAGGCCCAGGGGTTGGCGCTCAGCTCGCGGCCCTTCTGGCTGCCGGTGTGGGTGATGAACACGATGCCGGTGTCGGTGACCTGATTGACCGCCAGGATCCGCGAGGAGGTGCGCCCCTGCGCATCGGCGGTGGCCAGGGCCAGCGCGCGCGGCTCGCGCACGCCCTGCTCGGTGGCCGCCTTCAGCCAGGCCGACAACAATCCCAGCGGCTCCGCGGGCGGGGTGCGGAACTCGGCGAACTCCACCTCCACCGAGCCCGTCATCGTCTCGGAACGCCGTACATCAGACATGGATCAATCCTTCAGCGGTGCGGCCCCAGCGGGCTGTGAGGGGCGGAGGGGCAGGGCAGGGGCCGGGCCGGCGCTCGGGGGTGGGCGCCGGCCCGGCGGTCGGTGGGGCGTCTCAGGCCGGGTCGGGGGTGCGGGCCGGGGCCAGCAGGCCGGCCAGGGCGGTGCCGACGATGCGGGGGCCTTCGCGGGTCAGGACGGATTCGGGGTGGAACTGCAGGGAGGCGAAGCCGGGCCCGCGCAGGGCGTGCACCTCGCCGGTGGCCGCGTCCCGGCTGACCTGGACCGGCTGGTGGCCGGTGTGGCCGGGCACGCCGCGGGGGGTGAATTCCTCGTGCTCGCTCAGCAGCGCGAAGGTGTTGTAGTAGCCGACGTGTTCGGGGGCGCCGAACAGGTCGATCTGCTTTTGCACGCCCTGGTTGGGCACGTCCCGGCGGCGCAGGGGCAGGCCCAGTTGCAGGCCCAGGACCTGGTGGCTGAGGCAGACGGCGAGGAAGGGGCGCTGTTCGCGCAGCAGGGTGGCGACCGCGGTGTGCAGGTGGGCCATTTTGGGGTGGGCCACTTCCTGGGGGTCGCCGGGGCCGGGGCCCATGACGACGAGGTCGTGGCCGGTGAAGGTGTAGGCCTCGTCGTAGCGGCGCAGGGTGACGTCCAGGCCCAGGGAGCGCAGCTGCTGGTCGATCATGGAGGTGAAGGTGTCCTCCATGTCGACGACCAGGACGCGGCGGCCGGCCAGTTGGGGCCGGGCGGCGGCGCGGGCGGGGATGTCGGAGAGCCAGAAGCCGGCGATCGAGTCGTTGCGGCCTTCCAGGGCGCGGCGCACGCTGGGGTGGTCGGCGAAGCGCTGGGTGGTTTCGCCGCCGAGGGCGGCGACCAGGCCGGCGGCCTTGGCGCGGGTCTCGGCGGCTTCGGAGGCGGGGTCGGAGTGGCGCACGATGGTGGCGCCGACGCCGATGGCCAGGCGGCCCTGCTCGCTGATGTCGGCGGTGCGGATGAGGATGGCGGAGTCCATGACCCGCTCGCCGTGCTCGTCGCGGCCGATGAGGGCGGCGGCGCCGCTGTAGTAGCCGCGGCCGCCGGGCTCGTACTGGTGGATGATGCGGCAGGCGCTTTCCAGGGGGCTGCCGGTGACGGTGGGGGCGAACATCGTCTCGCGCAGGATGTCGCGCACGTCGCGGTCGGTGCGGCCCTCGATGAAGTACTCGGTGTGGGCCAGGCGGGCCATTTCCTTGAGGTAGGGGCCCACGACGCGGCCGCCGGTGTCGCAGATGCGGGCCATCATCTTCAGTTCCTCGTCGAGGACCATGTAGAGCTCGTCGGTTTCCTTGCGGTCGCCGAGGAACTGAAGGACGCCTTCGAGGGTGGAGCCGGAGGGCGGGTAGCGGTAGGTGCCGCTGATGGGGTTCATGACGGCCGTGCCGTCCTTGAGGCTGACGTGGCGTTCGGGGGAGGCGCCGACCAGGACGCGGTCGCCGGTGTGGATGAGGAAGGTCCAGTGGGCGCCGCTCTCGCTCTCCAGCAGGCGGCGGAAGAGGGCGGGGGCGCTGGCGGGGCCGTAGTCGGTGATGTCGGCGACGAAGGTGCGCTTGATGACGAAGTTGGCGCCCTCGCCGGTGCCGATCATTTCCTTGGCGATGCGGCGCACCACGTCCTCATAGGCCGCGTCGTCGACGTCGAAGTCGCCGCCGGACAGCGGGGTGGGGACGTCCGGGATGCGGGCCAGGGCCTGCTGCAGGGGCAGTTGCTGCTGGTCGGTGACGGTCATGGCGAGCAGCGGGGTGCCGTCGTCGGCGCAGGCGAAGCCGCGTTCGGCCAGCTGCCGGTAGGGCATGAGGACCAGTACTTCGTGGCCCGCTGTGTCCCCGGCGCCGGTGCCGGGCTGCTCGGGCAGGGGGATGTCGGCCAGGGTGGCGGGCCGGGTGACCGAGCCGGTGAGGACTTCCAGGGTGCCGGGGCCGGTGGTGTGGGGCCGGTGCAGCAGGGCGAAGGCCTTGCTGTGGCCGCTCAGGGCGCGGGCCAGCAGGTCGGGGGTGGGGGGTGTCGGTGTCATGTGAGGAGCCCCTTGACGGTGGTGACCCGGGCGCAGCGCTCGGCGGCGTAGGTGAGGGCCGAGCGGTGGTAGTCCTGTGAGAAGTCGGCGGTGGCGTCGGCGACGAGGAAGGGCTGGATGTCGTGGGTGAAGGCGTCGATGGCGGTGGCCAGGACGCCGACGTGGGCGTAGACGCCGCACACGATGAGCTGGTCGCGGCCGGCGGCGCGCATGCGCTGGAGCAGGTCGGTCTTGAAGAAGGCGCTGTAGCGCCATTTGGTGAGCTGCCAGTCCTGCGCGGTGGGGGCGAGGGCGTCGACGACCTGGCGGTCCTCGGGGGCGGGGCGCATGCCCGGGCCCCAGAAGTCCTTGAGCAGGCCGCGCTGTTCGTCGCTCATGCCGCCGGGCTGGGCGGTGTAGGCGACGGGGATGCCCAGGGTGGCGCAGTGGTCGCGCAGCTGGGCGGCGTGGGTGATCAGCTCGTGGCGCAGGGGGTCGGGGAAGGGCTTGAGGAAGTACCGCTGCATGTCGTGGACGAGCAGGACCGCCCGGTCGGCCTCGGCGGTCCAGGACACGGCGGCCGGGGGCAGGTCGCCCTCGGCGGGCAGGGGGTAGGGGCTGATGGGGGGTATGCCGGTCATGGTGGAAGTCCTCGAACGGGTGCGGGGGTGCGGGCGGTCCGGTGGGGTCAGGCGGGCCAGGCGTTGACGGCGGTCTGGGCCTGGGCGGGGTTCAGGCGCGGGTCGCAGCAGGAGGTGTAGCGCTCTCCGACGCGGTCCAGGTCGGCCTCGGTGCTGGCGCACTCGGTGACGTCGTCGGGGGTGGTCTCCAGGTGGAGTCCGCCGGCGGTGCCGCCGGCGCTCTGGACGGCGCGGGCGAAGCCGGTGATCTCGCGGGCGACGGTGTCCACCAGGCGGGTCTTGTAGCCGCCGGGGGCGGTGACGGTGTTGCCGTGCACCGGGTCGCTGAGCCAGATGACGGGGTGGCCGGCCTCGCGGACCGCTTCGACCAGGCGGGGCAGTTTCTCGCCGACGTGGTCGGCGCCCATGCGGGCGATGAGGGTCAGGCGGCCCTCGTCGCGCCAGGGGTCCAGGCGTTCGCACAGGGCCAGGAGGTCGGCGGTGTCCATGCTGGGGCCGACCTTGCAGGCGACGGGGTTGCTGACCTGGGACAGGAGGGCGACGTGGGCGCCTTCGACCTGGCGGGTGCGCTCGCCGATCCAGGGCCAGTGGGTGGAGCCGAGGAAGAGGCGGCCCTTGTCGTCGGTGCGCAGCATGGGTGTTTCGTAGTCCAGGAGCAGCGCTTCGTGGCTGGTCCACACCATCGGTTCGACGACGTCGCGGCCGGCGGCCCGGTCGCGCCAGCCCAGGTGTTCCAGGATGTCGCCGGCGGCCATGTAGCCGGTGAGGATGCGCAGCGGGTCGGGGCGGCGGCTCTCGGCGTCGGGTTCGGGGCCGTTGACCATGTGGCCGCGGAAGACGGGCAGTTCCACCCCGTCGATGATTTCGGTGGGCTTGGAGCGGGGTTTGGCGAACTGGCCGGCGATGCGGCCCACCCGCAGCACCGGCTTGCCGGTGATCAGTCCGAGGGAGCCGGCCAGCACGTCCAGCAGGGCGGCCTTGCGGGCGACGTAGGAGGGGGTGCATTCCTGGGGGTCCTCGGCGCAGTCGCCGGACTGCAGGACCATGGCCTCGCCGCGGGCGACCTTGCCCAGCAGGGTGCGCAGGGTGGCCAGGTCGTCGCCCTGGACGAGCGGGGGGCGGGAGGCGAGGGCCTCGCCCACCCGGTTCAGCTGGGACAGGTCGCTCCATTCGGGTTGCTGCAGTGCCCCGCGGATACGAATCTCCCGTATAACGTCTTCCATGACGTACTCCGATCCAGCGGTGAAGTGATAACTCAGGTGGGAATTCCGGTGCGCTTGATTTCCGGTACTGGAATACCGAGCGCCCGCAGCTGCTGGAAGGGATTCATGAACTCGCGATTGCGCTTGATCTTCCCGTTGTCCAGTTCGAAGGAGTGCAGGAAGTGGTTCTCGTAGTATCCCTCGGGGTAATCGCCGAAGCGGATCTTGCCGCGTCCGTCGCATTCCACCCAGATGTGGTTGGGGTCCTGTGTCTCGAATATCTGGATGTTGTACCACTCCCAGTCGGGGAAGCAGCCGAGGGACCATACGGCGTGCTCGGCGAGCCGGTCGCGGCCGACCGTCTCGACCGGGGAGCCGGTGTCGGTGGTCCACAGTCCGCCGCGGCCGTCCTCGGTGAACAGCTCGTGGCGGCGCAGCCGGTCCTGGCCGCGGGTGTGCATGTACTGCTCGACGGTGGCCCGGTTGGCGCGGCGCAGTTCGGCCGCGTCGGTGAATGGCAGGCCCGGGACGGATTCGGACATGGGTGTCCCCTTCGTGATGAGCGAGTGCGTTTGGCGAATGGTGGGGGGAGGGCGCATCGGGGCGCGTCCGTCCCCCGTTCCGCGGTGCGATCTTGCCCGATTCCACAGAGCAAATCAACACCGTTTTGACCGTACACTCATGACGTTGTGTAATATTCAACTTTAATGTGGGCATGGGGGTGCCCGCACCGGTGGAAACAATGCAGAATGGCCCTTCAGGCAGTCTCGGGCCGGGTGGTGCGAAGAAATGCCTGAGCTGGGCGCAAGCCGGGCTCAGGCATTTCACAAGTGGTTCTGTGTTCAGAGCTTTCCGTTGTGGACCGCGCTGATCACCTGGCGCATCAGCGGGGAGAGCTGGAAGTAGGGGCCGAGGTTGAGGTACTCCCCCTCGGGCGCCCACTTCACGGCCGCAATGACGATGGGCTCGCCGGGGTAGGCGCGCGGGGCGTGGTCCACGAAGTGCGCGACCCGCTCGGGGACGGGCGCCGGCAGCGCGGCCGGCTCCCAGCCGCGGGCGGGCGGCGGGGCGTAGCAGATCCGCTCGATGCCGGCGGAGTCCCAGCTGAGGGTGGTGTAGATGCGGAAGGAGCGGGCGGCGAAGGCCAGCATCGCCTCGCCGGGGGCGGGCAGGCCCAGTTCGCGGTGCAGGGCCAGGATGGTTGCGGGCGCCCGGCACTGCTCGGAGAGCTGGGTGAAGTACAGGTTGACGGTGCGGCGCGGGTAGTCGATGCCGATCATCGCGACGTCGCTCAGGCCGTGCCGGGCCAGCAGCCCCAGGCTCTGGGCCAGGGCGGGCGGCATGGAGGGCAGTTCGGCGAGCCCGGCCACGTCCTGGACGTCCTGCGGGAAGTGCGCGTAGATCTTGTTGAAGCCGCCGGCGACGCCGCCGTCGATGAGGTACTCGCTGATGGTGCACCGGCTCTGGATGTCCGCCAGGAGCGTGTCGAGGGGGTGGCCGGTGGCGGTGAGGAAGCCGTGCGCGAGCGCGGTGGCGTAGGGGTCGCCGCTGCGGGTGGGCACCGTGAGGGTGAAGTCGAGCTCCGCCGGGGTGTCCTGGCGGGTGGAGAGGCTGTAGACGACCCCGGCCTCGTGCAGGCCCTCGGCGAAGGCGCTGACGATGGGCCGCACGCTGTCGGGGCGGGCGGGCACGCCCGCCAGGCGGGCCGCCTCCTCGATGGCCGAGCACACCTCGTTGATCCCCGTGGCTTGGGGCATGACTCCTCCATGGGCCGGTTGGCGCGTGTTCGCAGCGGGGGCCGGGGCGGGGCGCCGCACGGGGGCGGCACCCGCGCCCGGGGGGTGAGGGGGTGTCAGGCGACCTTGGTGGCGCACAGGATGGCCTGGACGGGAATGACGTCGCGGGGCACCTCGGCGGGGTCCTTGGTGATGGCCTTGGTGACCTTGAACCCGCACTCCTCCAGCCAGCTCTGGTACGTGGAGATCTTCTGCGGGCCGCCCTGGCCCATGGTGCAGCCGATGAAGAAGGCCGGGAAGAAGTCGACGTTGTAGTTGTCGGTGTCGCGGATGTCCTCGGGATAGACCGGCACCATGATGTGGACCTGCCCGCCCACCTCCAGGGAGCGGTGCACGCCCTTGAGGATGGTGAACACGTCGTCCTTGTCGAACATGTCCAGGAAGTGCTTGATCAGCACGGTGTCGAAGCCCTGGGGGATCTCGTCGAAGACGTTGCCGCCGATGAAGGAGCAGTGCTCGGCCACCCCGTGCTTCTTGAAGTTCTCCAGGCAGGTGCTCTCCTTCTCCGGCAGGTCGAAGGTGGTCACCGTCAGCCCCGGGGAGGCCTTGTGCTCATAGGTGTGGATGGCGCCCAGGCCGGTGTTGCCGGCCACGTCCAGGACCTTCGCGCCGGCGGGCACGTCGATGTTGGCGAAGAACCAGGGGTCGATGTTGGCGGTGACGTTGTTCATCAGCGTCAGCCAGGCGTCGTTGAGGTCGCTGTGGTCGGCCACCGCGTCGTACAGGGTGCCCTCGCCGGCGCCGTAGAGCTCCTTGAGGCCCACGATCGTGCCGGTGCGCACGCTGTCGGTGAGGTAGAAGAGCTGCCGCAGCGCCACCACCTTGATCATGTTCATGTAGGTGAGGGCGCGCTTGAGGTCGTGCTCGGCGACCTCGGCCAGCGCGTCCAGGCGGTAGCCGCCGTCCTCGTCCTGGGCGACGAAGCCCTCCTTGACCATCAGGAACAACAGCTGCTCCACGGCGTCGGGCTTGGCGCCCACCGCCTCGCCGAGCCGGGCCGCATCCGCGCCGGGCGTGGCGCGCAGCTGGTCGACCAGGCCGAGCTCGAAGACGGACAGCAGGCTCATGAACCGCGAGGGGCCGACCATGTACTCGCGGAACCGGGCGAGGGTGGCTTCAGTAGACATTTGCGGCTGTTCCCTTTCGATAGGGGTGCAGAGGCCGGGGAGAGCCCCGGCGGGCGAGCGGGGGCGGGCGGGTGCGGGGCGGGGGCGGGTCAGGCCGAGCGCCCGCCGACGTAGGAAAGGTTCAGCCGGCTGTCGGTGCGCCACTGGTAGTACGACTGGAGCTTGTAGTACTCCTCGCCGCCGGCGGTGACGGCGGCGTAGACCATCTTGGGGGTGTCGGCCCCGTAGGGGACGCTCTTGAGGAACTGCTCGACCTTGGCGCCCAGGCGGGCGGAGAGCTCCAGCGGGTTCTCGGTCTTGACGCTGTAGGCGATCCGCTCCACGTTCTGTGAGTCCCAGTTCAAGGTGGTGTAGATGCCGAAGGCCTTCTGGCAGAAGTCGAGCATCTGCTCGCTGGGGTCGGGCAGGCCGATCTCGCGGTGCATCGCCAGGACCGTCTCGGGGGCCACCACCTCGGAGGAGGCCGCGAAGTACACGTTCATGGTGCGGCTGGCGTAGTCGATGCCGATCAGGTCCACCTGGTCGGCCAGGCCGTAGCGGGCGAAGAAGTCCTCGGTGGCGGCCAGGCCCGGCGGCATGGAGGCGATCTTGGCCAGGTGCGAGAGCGTCTGGTGGCGGCCGCCGGGGAAGTACACCCAGATCTTCTTGAAACCGCCCTGCACGCCGAAGTCGACGCCGTAGCTGTCCACCGCGCAGTGCTCCTGCACCTCGGCCAGGAGCGAGTCGATGGGATGGCCGCCGGGCACGGTGAGGTTCTGCTCCACGGCCACGGCGTAGGGGTCCAGGTGGCCCGGGACGGTGAAGCGGCAGTCGAACTCGCCCTCGTGGCGCGCGTTGGTGGCCACCCGGAAAGCGATCACGGCGCCCGGCAGGACGTCCTCGTAGGCGGCCAGGATGGGCCACACCTTGTCGCGGTCGCAGGCCACGTCCAGCAGCCCGGCGGATTCCTCGACGGCAGCGTAGACACCGGCCAGATCGGCGGTTCCCGACATCATTCCTCCAGAGATGGATTACGGCGCCGGTGCAAGCGGCGGCGGAGTGCGAAGCGGCGCACCGGGGCCCGGGGACGGCTGCGCCCGGGCCCCGGGCGTGGTGCGGGCGGTGCACGGCGTGCGCGGGGGGCGGGGCGCGCCGGGCCGGGGCGGGCGCGCGGGAAGGCGGCGCCGGGCCGCGGGCCGGGGCGTGCCGCGGCGGCGGCACCGGCCGGTGGTGCGAGGGGGGCTTGGGGGGTGAGGGCCCGTCAGGTACGCGGGGGTACGCGGAGGTTCCCGGGCCCTGCGGCGCAACTCCCCTGCGGCCAAGGGCTCCACGCTCCGCAGGGAGGGGGCACGGCTTTTGGGCAGGGGAGGCGTGCAGAAATAGTGACACGGGCGGGCCCTTACACCAAGAGCCGTTCAAAGTGACGTGGGTCACGTGAAACGGAGGGCGGCGCCCGCCCGGCCGGGGCAACTCGCGCCGCTGGTGGGGCCGTTGGCGCGCGGCGCCGGCGGAAGGGCGCAACGGGGCGGCGCGGGTGACCCGTCCCCTGGTCACCCGCGCCGCTGCTGACTGGGCCCGGCCGGCGGGCCGGGCCGTTGGGGGTCAGTGCACGGGCTGGTCCGGTCCGCGGCCCTCCAGGGCGCCGGTTTGGCCGTTGCTCTGCCCGCCCACCTGCCCGCCGGGGTGGCCGTCGGCATGGCCCCCGGGGCCGTGGTCGAGGTGTTCCAGGGCCTGCTGCATCTCCTGGGGGGTGGGGTTGGCGATCTGCCCGTCGCTCAGCCAGCGGCTGAGCTTGTGGCGCAGCAGCTCGGCGCGGGACTTGGGGTTGGGCACGCCGTCGCGGTCCTCGCGCACCGGGGCGGGCAGTGCGGGGTGCACCTCGCGGGAGAGCAGGGTGTACTCCTGCCCGCGGCCCAGGCGCTCGTGGACCTCGACGAACTCGCCGTGCGGCAGGCGCTTGATGCGGCCGGTCTCGCGGCCGTGCAGCAGCTTGTCGCGGTCGCGCAGCTGCAGGCCGATGCAGATCCGCTTGGTGATGACGTAGGTCAGGGCCGGGATGACGAACACCCCGATGCGCACCGCCCAGGTGATGGCGTTCATGGACAGGTGGAAGCGCTCGGCCAGGATGTCGTTGGCGCCGCCGAAGAACAGCACCAGGTAGAAGGCGGCCAGCGAGCAGACGAAGGCGGTGCGCACGGGCTGCTCGCGCGGGCGGTCCAGCAGGTGGTGCTCGCGCTTGTCCCCGGTGATCCAGGCCTCGATGAAGGGCCACAGGCAGGCGATGGCGATCAGCAGGGTGGGCAGCACCACGGCCGGCACCAGCACGCCCATGTTGACGGTGTAGCCGGCGACGGCGAACTCCCAGGCGGGGAAGGCGCGCAGGGCGCCTTCCAGGAAGCCCATGTACCAGTCGGGCTGGGATCCCTGGGAGATCTGGTCGGGCCGGTAGGGCCCGTACACCCACACGGCGTTGATCTGGGCGATGCCCGCCATCAGCGCCAGCACGCCGGAGACCAGGAAGAAGAAGCCGCCGGCCTTGGCCGCGTAGTGCGGCATCAGGGGCTGGCCGACCACGTTCTGCTGGGAGCGGCCCGGGCCGCGGAACTGGGTGTGCTTTTGGTAGATGACCAGGATCAGGTGGACGGTGACCAGGGCCAGGATGATGCCGGGCAGCAGCAGGATGTGGAAGCTGTAGAAGCGCGGGATGACGTCGGTGGCGGGGAATTCGCCGCCGAACAGGAACATCGTCAGGTAGGTGCCGACCAGCGGGATGGCCAGGGTGACGCCCTCGGCGATGCGCAGGCCGGTGCCCGAGAGGAGGTCGTCGGGCAGCGAGTAGCCCAGGAAGCCCTCCAGGGTGACCAGGATCAGCAGGACCACGCCGATGAGCCAGTTCAGCTCGCGGGGCTTGCGGAAGGATCCGGTCAAGAAGTGCCGCAGGGTGTGCGCCATGGTCGCGGCGATCATGGTCAGTGCGGCCCAGTGGTGCAGCTGGCGGATGAACAGGCCGCCGCGCACCTCGAAGCTGATGCGCAGGGTGGAGGCGTAGGCCTCCGACATCTGCACACCCTGCAGCGGGACGTGCGGTCCCTCGTAGACGGTGTGGGCCATGCTCGGGTTGAAGAACATGGTGAGGTACAGGCCGGTGAGGATCAGGATGATGAAGCTGTAGAGCGCGATCTCGCCGAACATGAAGGACCAGTGCTCGGGAAAGACCTTGCGCATCAGGGTGCGCCACTGGTAGATCCCGAGCCGGCCGTCCGCCCAGTCGGCGATGCGTTCGCCCTGCGGTGCCGTGGTCCGCTGCGGCGCCTTGTCGGTGATGCTCATGCCCGTGCGCCCTCCCCTCGCCGCTGAGTCGTCACAGGCACACCCGGGCCGGCCGGTGAAGGCTCGGTGGCGGGGGCGGCCTGCAGCGGCGCAAACGGGCCCGTGCCGTGAAGCGGGTCGAACGCTATCGACACGGTGAGCGGCCGGACAACCGTGCTCAAGCCGGAACCCGGCCCCAACTCCACCGTTTCTCGAGCGAGTTTCGAGTCGCCCCGCCGCGCAGATGTCATGACCCCGCCCAACTGGGCGGTTTGTGCTGGTGAGTTGGGACGGAGCCGCCGCCCCGGGCCGCCCAAGTAGACCTCAACAGCGGCTAGTTGCTGCGCTCTTGTCATACCCGAAGCCTATGTCGGGGGCATTTGGCGCGTGCGCCCGGCACCCCCCCTTGCGGGCGCGGGGGCGGGGCGCCGGCGGGGGCGTCGGCGGAGTGCCGCGGGGCGGGTCTGGGTTCCTGGGCGGGTCTGGGTTCCTGGGGGGGGCTGGGTCCCTGGCATCTTCGGCGTCTCTGACGTCTCTGTGATCTCTGGCGTCTCTGGCGTCTCTGGCGTCTCTGGCGTCTCTGGCGTCTCCGGCGTCTCTGGCGTCTCTGGCGTCTCCGGCGTCTCTGTGGTCCGCGCGGGCCGGGGGCCCGGCCGGCTGTTCAGGGGCGGTGGCGCTCGCCGGCCGGGGCCTGGGCCGGGGCCGGCCACTGCGCCGAGGAGCCTGCCGGATGCAGCCGGGCGGAACCGGCGGCGACCCCGATGGCGGGCACCGCCGGGGCCGGGGCGCGGCGCCGGCGGGCGTGCGCGCCGTGGGTGATGCTGGGCGGCGCCGGCACCGGCACCGGCGGCGGGGCGGGGGCGCGGCGGCGGTCCCGGGCGCGGGGGCAGGGCACCACGGCGAGCGGCCCGGCGGCCTGCAGACGCGCCAGCAGCCGGGCGGCGGCGTGCGGCTCGGTGACGGCCTCGGCCGCGATCCGGGCGGTGACCCGCCGGGCGAGCCAGGCGCGGGGGCCGCGGGGGCAGTCCTGGACGGGGGCGGCTGCAGGGCTGGGGGTGTCTGCGGGGGCGGCGGCTGTGTATGCGGGGGCGGGGGCGGCTGCCGCGCCTGCGGAGGCGAGGGCGGCTGCTCCGACCGCGGGTCCGGGGGCGGTTGCGGTGCCGGTAGGGCCGGGGGCGGTTGCGTGTGGCTCGGTGACGGCCTCGGCCGCGATACGAGCGTTGCCCCGCCGGGCGAGCCAGGCGCGCAGGCCGCGGGGGCGGCCCTGGGCGGGGGCGGGTCGGGGGGTGCCTGCAGGGCTGGGGGCGGCCTCGGTACCTGCGGCGCTTGCGGCGCCGGGGCCGGGCATGTCCGCAAGGCCGGGGGCGGCTGCAGGGCTGGGCGTGCCGGCGAGGCCGGGGGGACCTGCTGCGCCTGCGGGGCCTATGGGGCGGCCGGGGGCGGCTGCCGTGCTGGCGGGGTCGGGGGCAGCTGCCGCGCCTGGGGTGGCGGGGGCGGCTAGCGCGCCGGGGGCGGCCTCCGGGCCTGCGGTGCTTGCGGTACCGGTGGCGCTCGCCGCGTCTGCGGTGCTTGTCGCGCCAGGAGCGGCTGCCGCGTCGGGGACAGCCTCCGCGCCTGCGGCGCCGGAGCCTGGCGCACGGGCGGGGCCGGGGGGACCCGCTGCGTCTGCGGGGCGGCCGGGGGCGGCCGTCGTATTTGCGGGGCCGGGGGCAACTGCCGCGCCTGGGGTGGCGGGGACAGCACCCGCGCCGGGGGCGGCCTCCGGGCCTGCGGTGCTTGCGGTACCGGTGGCGCTCGCCGCGTCTGCGGCGCTTGCCGCGCCAGGAGTGGCCGCCGCGGCCGGGGGGCCGGGGGTGCTAGCCGCGTCTGTGGGGCCGGGGGCGGCTGCCGTGCTTGCGGAGGCGGGGGGGGCGGGGTTTCGGGGGTGCTCGGCGGGGGCGGCACGGGTGCCGGGCCGGTGGTGTGCAGGTGGCGGGTGCTGGTGTGCCAGGCGGGGGCCAGGCGGTGGGCCAGGGCGCGGCGCAGCCGGTAGGCCAGGCCCACCGTGGTGCCGTGGCCGCTGAGCATGCCGTCCAGGACGAGGGCGCTCTGCACGGCGTGGGTCATGCCCTGGCCGTGGGCGGGGTCGGTGACCGCCAGGGCGTCGCCGACCACGAGGAACTGGTCGGGCCAGCGGCGCAGTTGGTCGTAGTGGCGCCAGCGGTTCTCGGTGCGGGTGCAGGTGTAGACGGGTCCCAGCGGCGTCGCGCTTTCGATGACGTCGCGCAGCAGCGGGTGGCGCAGCAGGCCCGCGGCGTGCAGCAGGCCGGCGTGGTCGGTGGGCGGCGGGGCGCCGTCGGCGAAGGTGAGGGTGAGCGCGAGGCGGCCGCCCTCGATGACGTTGAGGGTGCCCTGGCGGGGGTGGCCGGGCGCGGCCAGGAGCAGCAGGCTCTGCCAGTCGGCGACGTGGCCGATGGGCGGGGCGAAGACGGTGGAGGCGTACGTGGTGCGGGCGGGCACGGCCGTCTCGCGGGGCGGCTCGTAGCCGAGGTCGGCCAGCCAGTGGGGGGCGCGGGAGGTGTGTCCGGAGGCGTCCACCACGAAGTCGGCGGGTATGAGGCGGCGCGGGCCGTGGCCGTGGGGTCCTGGCCGCTCGCGGCGGCGGGTCCACACGCCGGTGACGGTGTCGTTGCGGCCGGGCTGCAGGCCCTGGACCTCGTGGCCGGCCAGGAAGGTGACCTTGGGCTCGGCGTGCAGCCGTGCGCGCAGCACCGCGTCGATCAGGTCGCGGGAGGCGCTGAGCATCGACAGGCCCGCGTCGAAGCGGGGCAGCCAGCCGGCCGGGCCCAGCACCAGGGCGTCCTGGGACAGGCCGATACGGACCGCGCCGGCGCGTGCGAAGTCCGCTCCGATGCCGGGGAAGAGTTCTTCCAGGCCCTGCTGGGCGGTGGTGGTGAGGCTGTGGGCGTGCCGGGCCTGGGGCACACCGCGGCGGCGGGCGGCGCCGTGCGGCAGGCGGTCGCGTTCGATGACGGTGACGTGGTCCATGGAGTTGGCCAGGGCCCGCGCGGCGGTGAGCCCGGCGGGGCCGGCACCGATCACCACGGCGTGGCTGCGGCCCTCGCTCCCGTCGACGCCGCGTGCGTCCTGACTCATCTGGGCCGCCCTTCCGGTGCGTTCGTGGTTGCATCATGCGGCGTGCGCGCGCCCGTACGGCGGGATTTGCCCAACCCCCCACCGCTCCCCCGGCCTTGGGATCCACCCGCCTCCTCCGCCCCCGGCGCCGCCCCCGTCCGGCGCGGCGCGGCGCGATGTCCCTGGTGGGACCCCATCCGCCCGCCCCGCCCGGCGGCACGGGGCGGGGCGTGGGCGCGGTGCGGGACGGGGGCGGCCTTCAAGCGGTTCTCGAGGGGGCTGCGACGGGGGCTGTGGCGGACGTCGAGCGGGTGCCGGGGCGTGGGCGGGAGGGGGCGTGGGTGTGGGTGTGGGAGGGAGGGCGCGGGGCGCCGGGGGTGTGCCCGGTCCGCCACCAGATGCAAGGGGTCACCCGGCCCGGCCCGGGCGGAGCGGGCTTTCGGCGGGGCGCACGGGGGGCTTTGCGGGGGTTCAGGGGGCGTGTCCGGCCGAGGGGGGTGGATTCGCGTACGGGGAGGGCGACTTGGCGCGGGAGCCGCTGGGGCCCCTCCGCCGCACCCTCCGGGCACCCCTCCCCCGCGACTGGACCGCACGGTTCCGGGGGGGGGCGGGTGCGGTCCGGGGCAACTGGGCTTGGCGGGGCGGGGGTTGACCGAAAGTAGCGGCGGCCGGTGAGGCGGGACGGGGCGGGGCGGGGTGGCGGCCAGGTTTCCGCGTACCTCGTGCCGGTACGCACAGACCGGGATGCGCAGACCGGTACGCACAGACCAGTACGCGCAGACCGGTACGCACAGGCCGGTACGCGCAGACCGGTACGCCGAGCAGTGCGACGTAGCCCTCTGACCGCCCCTCCCCCCGCCGCCGGCCGGAGGGCGGCCCGGGCCGCCCGGGGCCGCCCGGGGCCGCTTCCCCGGGAGGCGGGGCGGCGGCTCCGGGCGGGTGGGGTCATCAGGTGGTGCGGTAGGCGACCTGCGTGGCCATCGTGGTCAGTTCGGTGCGCCAGACCGGGTCGATGGGGACCTCGGCGATGGCGTCGCAGCCCTGTTCGACCAGGGCGGCGATGTGTTTTTCGACGTCGTCGGGGACGCCGGTGTCCACCAGGCGCCGGCGCACCTCGTCGGGGGTGTGGCCGGGTCGGGTGATCAGGCTGTGGATGCGTTCGTCGCGCTGCATCGCCCAGCCCAGCAGCAGGGTCATCTTGTGCTGCTGGAAGTCCAGGCCGGCGGGTTTGCCGGTGTGCGCGGAGTCGCCGAAGGCGTCCAGCAGGTCGTCGCGGAGCTGGAAGGCCTCGCCGACCGCTTCGCCGTACTTGGCGAAGGCGGGGGCCAGGTCGGCGCGGCCGGCCGCGCTCGCGCCGACGGCCAGCGGCCGGTGGATGGTGTAGTGGCCGGACTTGGCCAGGGCGATCCAGCGGGACAGGCGCGGGTCGACGGAGAACTCGGCGGCCGCGGTCATGTCCATGTACTGGCCGATCATCAGCTCCGAGCGCAGCTTGTGCCACACCGCGTGCACCGCCGCGGGCGCGGCGCTCATCAACTGTTCGCTGTAGACCAGGGCCAGGTCGCCGACGAGGAGGGCCACTCCCTCGCCGTAGCGGCGGGATTCGCCCTGCCAGGCCCGGGCGGCGTGCAGCGCGGTGTGGTGGGCGTGCACGGTGGGCAGGCCGCGCCGGTGGCTGGAGGCGTCGATGACGTCGTCGTGGATGAGGGCGGAGGCGTGCAGCATCTCCAGGGCGGCGGCGGCCGCCACGACGGCGGGGTCGGCGGGGTCGCCGTCGGCGGCGAGGTAGCCGGCGATGCAGAAGGCGGGGCGGATGCGTTTGCCGCCGGCCGCGATCAGTTCGCTCAGCGCCTCGACGGCGCCGACCGCGCGGTCGTTCACGCGGGCCCATAACTCGTGTTCGGCGGCGAGGAAGGCGCGCAGGTGTCCTTCCATTCTCTCCAGCAGATCGTCGCGGGTGCGGCGCGCAGTCGCGGCCAATTCCTGGTCGGTTCCGTCGGTCTGGATACAGGCCATTTCCATAGCCACAGCTTTTCCCTTGCGTTGAGGTGGAGCAGGGGGCGGTGTCACCGGGGCGGCCGGGTGGGCCGCCGAGGGGGGGCAGGGGTCGGGGCGCGGCGGGGTGTGGGGGGGCTGCCGCGGCCGGGCGCGTGCGGCGGCCGGGGGTGGGCCGCCGGCCGGGGGGGTGCCGCAGGAGGGGGCTGGAAGGAGGGGCTGGGAGGGGCGCGGGCCGGGGGGCGGTAAAGCAGGGTGTCATCCGTCCAAAGCGAAGCCTGAAGAATCCTGGAGTTCTCCTTTAGAAAAGAGGAATCTCAAATTCCCCTTTAGGGCAGATCGATTACGAAATGAAAAATTTACAACCGCTGGATTACCGCTCCCTTCCCGGTGGGACGCACGTTGACACCCCCCGACCGGTCATGGAACTCTCCGAGGGCACCCATAGCCGCGTCTAGGCGGCGGTGGGGCCTGGGGAGGCATCGGGGGGATGGACCGTACATGGCAGCTGTATTCACTGTGCGCATCAGGGCCTACGCCTATCGGGCGGGGCCTGAATTCTTTGCCGGAATTTCCTGAACGGGACCGTTCTGCCACGTGACGATGCGATGTCCGTTCAGCGGCCTGCATCCAAAGGCTCCGGCCACGCCCCCTTCTTCCTTTTCCGAGGGCCATCGATTCAGCAATTCACTGCGGCATCCGGTACGGAAGATGCGTGTCTTCGTCGTGCCGGATGCGGGGCGCGTCAGCTCATGAAGGAGATTCAATGGAGTTTCACTCATGCCCCAGGAACCATGCTCAGCAAGTCCCTGCCGCCGCCGGCTCCGTCCTGTGCACCGGCTGCGTCGAGCAGCTGGAACGTAATCTGCGTGCCCTTCCCGGCCTCCACCAGGAAGGACTGCACCACATTCTGTCGACGTCCCGGCGGCGGAACCCGACAAAGGTGTCGGGCAGCCGCAGGCGGGATCATCTGAACATTTCCGCACTCGATGCCAGGAACAATATTCTCGCCATTCTGGAATCGTGGTCCGGGTTTGTCGTGGAGAAGCGGGGGGCGGCCGTGCCCGGGCGTTCCGTCCCGCATCTGGCCTGCTTTTTGATACTCCATCTGGAGTGGCTTGCCACCCAGCCTCCGGCTGCCGAATTCGCCGATGAAGTCGAGAGCCTCCAGGTGGAATCGCTGCGGGCCATCGACCCGGATTCCGAGGACGAGAAGGCGCCGGTCATCGGGTGTGTCGTGGACGACTGCCCGGGGACGATCAATGCGTCGGCGGGTCATGCGCGGACAGCGGTCCGGGGCAGCGTCAGCTGTTCGTCGGGCCATTCCTGGGAAATGCGCGAATTGCTCACCATCCGGCATCTCATGGACCGGCAACGGAAGGACGCCGCATGAACCGACCGCCGCGCCACCGGCTCGTTCCCACGAATGTGGCCGCACTGGCCACGGGTGTGTCCGAAGCGACCATCCGCAAGTGGGTAAGCCGGGGCAAGATAACCCGCTACGGCACACCAGGACGCTCCCAGTTCGACATAGAAGAGCTCACGGAGATCGCTCTGCAGCGCCAGCGCTGAGCGATCTCCGTGAGCGCCTTCGCCCGGCCCCCCGGGGCCGTCTCGACCGCGGCCGCCCCCGCCACCCCCGCAACGGGGTGCCGGGGGCGGCCGCCACCCTCGCCGTCGCCCTCGCCGCCACCGCCGCCCTCGCCGCCGCCCTCGCCGCCGCCCTCGCCGGTCAGACCGCTCCTGCCGGGGCGGAGGACCCGGGAGGTGCAGGAGGCGCGGGGGGTGCGGGGCGGGTCAGGGCGCGCTCGGTCAGCGCGGCGGCCGCCCCGGTGTAGGCCTGCGGGTCGAACAGGTCGCGGTGGCCGACGCCGCTCAGTGCGGCGGCCGCGCGCGGGTCCTGGCCCAGTACCTCGGCCAGTGGCCGGCCGCTGGCTGCGGCCTGGGCCGATGCGGTATCCAGCAGGTCGCGGGCGGCGGCCTTGCCCAGCAGCGGCGCCAGGACGGCGGCGATCCGCTCGGAGACGATCAGGCCGCCGGTCAGGGTGGTGTTGGCGCGCATCCGTGCGGCATCCACCCGCAGCCGGCCCACCAGCTCGGCGGCCTGGTGGGCCGCTCCCCCGGCCAGCCGCAGCAGGGCGCGCAGCGGCTCCCACTCGGCGTGCCAGGCACCGGCCGAGCGCTCGTCCTCGCTCAGCATGCAGCCCAGCACGCCCGCCGCCAGCGGCGGGGCCTGCAGCGCGGCGGAGCGGATGGCGGTGGCCAGTACGGGGTTCTGCTTGTGCGGCATCGCCGAGGACGCGCCGCGCCCGGCGGGCGCCGGCTCGCGCACCTCGCCGACCTCGGTGCGGGTCAGCGACAGCACATCCACGGCGATCTTGCCCAGGGCGGCGCAGGTGAACGCGGCGCCCTGGGCCAGGTCGGCCACCGGGGTGCGCAGCACGTGCCAGGGCAACAGCGGTGCGCGCAGCCCCACTTCGGCGGCGAAGGCCTCGGTGAGATCACGGGTATAGGCGGCGGGGTCGGTGCCCGGGGCGTGGGCGAGGTAGCCGGCCAGGGTGCCGGCGGCCCCGCCGAGCTGGACGGGTGCCGCCGCGTCCAGGGCGGCGAGCCGGTCGGCGGCATCCAGTACGAGGTGGCGCCAGCCCGCCGCCTTGCAGCCGAAGGTGGTGGGCACCGCGTGCAGGGCCAGGGTGCGCCCGGCCATCAGGGTGTCGCGGTGGGTATGGGCCAGCGCGGCCAGCGCCTGCTCGGTACGGGCCAGATCGGCGCGGATCAGGCGCAGCGCCCGCCGGGCGACGAGCATGGCGGCCGTGTCGAAGATGTCCTGGCTGGTGGAGCCGCGGTGCACGTAGGCGGCCGCGGCCGTGTCGCGGGCGGCCACCAGCGCGGTGAACTCCCGGACCAGGGCCACCACCGGGTTGGCGGACTGGCGGGCCCGGGCCGCCAGCGCCACCACGTCCAGCCGCTCCGCCCGCGCCGTCTCGGTGATCACCCGGGCGGCGGCCTCGGGCACCGTGCCAAGGCGCGCCTGGGCCCGGCTCAGCCCCGCCTCGGCATCGAGCATGGCCTGCAGCCACGCCCCGTCCCCCACCGCCCCCGCCACCGGCACCCCGGCCCACACGGGCGCAAGCAGCCCGGCATCCGGACCTGCCATGTCCGGTCCCGCCGTGTCCGGTCCCGCCATGTCCGGGCCCGCCATGTCCGGGCCCGCCGCGCCGGTTTTGGGCGGAGGCGGCGGGGTGGTGCTCGGCGGATCAGCGCTCATGGGTGGCTCCTTGTTCCTGTTCTGTACGGGGGTCCGGCCTCGGCGCAACTCCCGCGTACTGGGGGGGCTGGTTGCCGCCGGGGTGGAGGGTCGACGGGGCCCCGGGGGGGGCGGGCGTGACGGCCGGACGGCCGGTCGGACGGTCGTGACGGGTCGGGCGGCCGGTCGGACGGACGTGACGGGTCGGGCGGCCGGTCGGACGGTCGGTCGGTCGGACGGTCGGTCGGTCGGACGGGTCAGGCGGACGGCGGAGGCCGTGGCGGGCTCCCCCCGCCCGGCCTCGGGGCGGCTGCGCCCGCTTGCGGCTGGGCGGTTGCCGCCGAGTCGTGGCGCGGCAGGCGGACGGGCAGCGGACTCGCGCCACCCCAGGCCCGGACGGCACGGTCTCAGCTCGCCTCCTGCTCCGGGCGGCCGGCTGTCGCCCCACGGGGCAACGGGGGCAGGCGGACGGGCGGCGAACATGGTGGGCTCCCCCACCCGGCTCCGACTCAACGCCCCCCTGCGGTTGGGGCGTTGCCGCCGCGTCGGGGAGACGGCGCGGCAGGCGGGCGGGTGGACGACGCGCGCTGCTCCCTGTCCGGGCGGCCCCGGGTCCCGGTTCGGCTCCCGCCCCCGGCCGGTCGGCAGGCGAGGTGGCGGCAGGCGCGGGGCGTGGTGGCCCGGGCCAAGAGGGGGCCCCGGTCCGGGGCACCCTCTCCCCGGCGCGTGGCTGATGCCCGGGGGTGGGCGGGCATGGCAGGCCCGGCTCGAGGGCGAGCCCCGTACCGGGAAAACTTCCGCCCACCGACCCATGGTTGGCGCCGGGAGGGAGGCGGGTGCGGTGACGGGCAGGCAGGTAGTCCTGGTCCGGAGAGCCCCGGACCCAGGAGCAAACACCGCCCATCGAACCATGGTTGACGCCGAGAGGGTGCAGGCGCGGTGACGGGCAGGCAGGTAGTCCTGGACCGGTGAACCCCGGACCCAGGAGCAAACACCGCCCACCGACCCATGGTTGACGCCGAGAGGGTGCAGGCGCGGTGACAGGTGGGCAGGTGGGCCTGGACCGGTGAACCCCGGGCCCGGGAGCAAACACCGCCCACCGACCCACGGTTGACGCCGAGAGGGCGCGGGCGCGGTGACGGGCAGGCAGGTAGTCCTGGACCGGTGAGCCCTGGGCCCGGGAGCAAATACCGCCCACCGGCCCATGGTTGGCTCCGGCAGGGGGGGCGGGCGCGGTGACAGGTGGGCAGGTGGTCCTGGACCGGAGAGCCCCGGGCCCAGGAGCAAACCCCGACCACCGACCCATGGTTGACGCCGGGAGGGGGCGGGTGTGGCGGGCGGTGGGTGGCGTGGTGTGGGTCAGGTTTCTGCTCGGTCGGGCAGGGGCGTCCCGGGAGCGGGGTCGGTCGGGTACGGGGCCGGGGCCGGGTGGGGGGTCGGGGTGGTGGTGGGCCGGGAGGTGGCGGGGGTGGTGGTGGGCCGGAGTGTGGCGGGTGCGGGGGTGGGGTGGGGCGGGTGGTGCAGGGCCGCGCGGGCGATCGCGTCCGCGTCGGTGAGGGTCACCGAGTTGACGCCGGGGCGGATGCCCGCGGCCGTCACCCAGTGCACCGCTTCGGTGGGCACCCCGAAGGCGTAGCGGTGCGGGTGCGGGCGGCCCGCCGCGTCGATCAGGCGGAAGGGGCGCGGTGTGACGGCCAGCCCGTCGCTGTCGAAGGGCTGTACGCCGCGGGTGCGGATGCGGTGGGCGGTGCACTGGCCGGTGGCCAGCAGGTGGCGCAGCAGCCGGTCCTCGGTGCGGCGCAGCGTGATCGCGGGCAGCCGGGCCTCGACGACCGCGTCCACCTCCCGCGCCGAGTCGGGCACCAGCGGGGAGGCGGCGGTGCAGCGGCCGTGCTCCACCTGCACGCGCAGGCCGGGGCCGATCACGTCCAGCACCCCGGCCTCGATCAGCGCGGTCATCTCCTCCACCCGGCGGGCCGGCGGGCCGATCGACAGGTGCGCGTTGAGCGGCGTGTACCAGCCGTCCAGGTCGGTGCGGTGGGAGTCGCCGTCCAGGCCGCCGTGGTCGACGGCCAGGCGGATCTCGTTGCGCAGGTCCCGCAGTACGTCCAGGGCCGCCTTGAGGGGCCCGCTGACGTTGCCCGCCCGCGCCTCGGCCACGTCCTGGCGCAGCTGGTCCAGGAGCCAGCCGGTGAAGTCGTGCGGGCCGGTGAACTCCCGGTCGCGCCAGGGGCGGGCCAGCAGCTCCCAGTCCAGGCGGTCCTTCTCGCCGATGCCGTACTCCTCCAGCACCGCCCGCAGGTGCCGCTCCCCCGGCGGGGCGGCCAGGCAGGCGGCCTCCAGCTGCCGGGCCGGCAGCGCCTCGCCGCGCGAGCGCAGCAAGGTGGCGTAGTAGACGGCCTCCGCCTCCCGGGCGATCAGCGGCCACACATCGCGCCGGAAGTCCAGGCCGCCCACGGCGTGTTCGCGGCGCAGCACGGCGATGCGCCCGGCGGTGAGCAGGCGCGGCTCGTGGCGGCCGTGCGGGCCCTTCTCGTTCTCGCCGCGCGCCTGGTAGGGAACGCCGCGCCGCGATCCCGCGTACAGCTGCGGCTCGCGGCCCGAGGCCTGGTAGTACAGCCGGCCACCGCGGCGGGTGAAGGTGCCGCCGCGGCCGGCGGTGAGCCGGGCCAGGTAGTCGAAGAAGTTCAGGCCCAGGCCGCGCAGCAGCACCCGCATGCCCGGCGCCAGCGCGCGCAGGTCCACATCGGCGGGGTTGGCCGGCGCCAGGTGGGGCAGCCCCGCGGCGCGGGCGCGGCCGGCGAAGGCCCGCTCCCCCGCGTCCGCGCCGGCCGGCAGGTGGCCCTGGCACAGGATGACCGCGTCCAGTCCGCCGAGCACCGTGCCGTCCGCCAGCCGCACCCGCTGCCGCCCGCCACCGGACGGCCCCGTACCTGTGGGGGGTTCGTCGTCCAGCGCGACGGCCAGGCCGCGGTGGAAGGTGACACGCACCCGGGCGGGCGCGCCGCGCACCACGCGCCGGCACACCCAGCGCAGGTAGTGGCCGTAAAAGGCGCGGGTGGGATACGTGTCGGGGCCCAGCGCGCGGGCCTGGGCCACCACCTCCTGCGGGTAGGCGTCGCCGAGCTGCCCGGCGGCCAGCGCGAGGGCCCACTCGTGCAGGCTGGGCCCCGGCTCCAGCGGCCCCGCAAGGTCGACGCTGGCATCGGTGAACACCGAGATCTGGCCGGCCACGGTGTTCATGAGCAGGTGCGGGGACTGGTCGGTGCGCCACACCCGGCCGGGGCCGGGCGGGCAGGGGTCGATCACATGGATGCGGAGGGGGCCGTCCTGCGGCCGCAGGCGGGCGTTGGCGCACAGGCGCTCGAGTACGGACAGGCCGCGCGGTCCGGCACCTACCACGCACACCGTGCGGGGGCTCGCTGTCATGTCTACCGTTTCTGCTGGTCACGCAACGGGGCGAGGACCACGGGACACCGCGCGGGCCGCCGCCCCTGAAGCGGGGTGGCAGGACTGCGGGGCCGGGTCCGGGCCTGGCGCCGAGCCGGGCTCGGCGGCAGGCGTGCGCACGCCCCGCCGGCCCGGGCAGACCTCACCCCTGGGCGGCGGACCACACCCGGCACGCCGGATGGGCGGCGGGAGGGTGTGGGCGTACGGCGGCGCGTGCGGGAGGGGAAGACGGGCGGCGGGGGCGGCGGCGGGCGGTGTGCCGCGCCGCGGGTGCTCCCCGCGCGTCCCTCCTGCGCCGGCCGTCAGCCGCTGTCGCGGGGCGGACGGTAGCCGTTCACCATGCGCGCCGGGTCGGCCCCGCGGCCGCACGGCCGCCTCCCCCGCGCGTCAGCAGAAACAGAACCGGATCATCGCCGAAGGGGCGGGGGCCGGTGCAAGGGCGGGCGGACACAGCGGAGCCGGGACCGGTGCCGGTCCCGGTGCCGGTCCCGGTGCCGGGGGCAGTGCCGGGGCCAAGGGCGTACACGGTGCTGGCGGTGTTCATGTGCCTGCTCCTCTCGCCTGTCCGTACACGGATACGTGGATGGTGCCGGGATACGTGGATGGTGCGGGGATGGTGCCGGGATACGTGGATGGTGCCGCCGGGTACCGCCGGGTGACGCCGGGGGTGGATGCCGGGGGTCAGGAAGCGGTGCGGGGGGTCAGGAGGTGGCGCGGGGGCCGCCGGTGCGGCGGGCCGTCAGCGGCAGGACCCAGGTCTGCTGCGCGCCGGCCGCGTGGAGGCGGCGGGTGACGGCGCCGGCCTGGTCGCAGGGGACCAGCGCGATCATGCAGCCGCCGAGCCCGCCCCCGGTGATCTTGGCGCCGAGGCTGCCCGCGGCCAGCGCCGCCTCGACCAGCGCGTCGATGCGCTCGGTGCTCAGCCGGGCCTCGCGCAGCAGGTGGTGATAGGCCGTCAGGTAGGGGCCGAGGTCGTCGGGGGTGTCCTGGGCCAGGGCGTGGCGGGCCCGGTCGGTCAGCAGGGCGGCGCGGCGCAGGAAGTGGTGCCGGCTGCCGGGGTGGCGGGTGAAGCCGTCACGCAGCCGGGTCACCGCGTCCTTGGTACGGCCCACCTCGCCGCTGTCGGCCACGATGAACAGCCCTTCGCAGCCCACCTCCAGGTCCTGGGCGGCTCCCTGCTGGAACAGCAGCGGGCCGGGCGCGCCCACGGCGGTGGCATCGACGCCGCTGGCCCGGCCGTGGGCCACGTTCTCGGCGCTCTGCACCAGGTCGAAGACCGTGCGCGCATCGACCTCGCGGCCAAAGAGGTCGGCCAGGGCCAGGACCACGGCGCGGGCGCACGCGGCGCTGGAGCCCAGGCCGCGGCCGGGCGGGATCGCGCAGTCCAGGATCACCTCCAGGTGCACGTCCGCGGCCACGTCCATGGCGGTACGGAACTCCGCGGCCAGCTGCCGCAGCCCGTCGGAGGCCTCGGTGGCCACCGGCCGGGAGGGGGAGCCGGTCATCGTCAGGGACACCCCGCCGGCGGCGGCGGGGCCCGGCGCGGACCAGCCGGCGCTGGCCGTGACCGCCAGCTGCGGCACCGGCAGTGCCAGGGCGGGCGCCCCGTACACCACGGCGTGCTCGCCCAGCAGGATCGTCTTGGCGTGGGCGCGGCCGACCCCGACCGTGCGGGCCCGGCGGGCGGCGGGGGCGGCGTCCGGGGCCGGGGCCGGTGGTGTCAACGCGCTCAGCTCCCCTGGTGTTTTCCGCATGGAGATCGCATCGTCCAGACTTCTCGGAAGGAATGAGGAAACGCAGACGTACGACGGGTACGTAAAAGGCGTAGCAGGGCGCAGCGGTAAGGCCCGTCCGGTGCTGCGCCGTGCCGATCCGGCTGCCGGTCCGGTCCGGGGGCGTATTCGCCTCACCGGTTGCGGATACGGGGCGCCCCGGCCCAATCCCCCGCCGCGGCAGGGTATTTGGGCAGGGTGGATGCACCGGAATAGTGACACGCGGGATGAGGCTGCGCCTAGGGCGCGTGGGGGTGGTGTGGGTCACGTGAGGCTGAAAAGCCCGTACCGCCCCCGGGGCAGGACCCGGGGGCGGTACGGGCAGAACAAACCGTCGGCCATCGGCCGCCGAAAGGCGTTATGGCAGCACGGTGTTACGGCATTGCGGTGTTACGGCATTGCGGTGTGACGGCATTGCGGTGTTACGAGGAGACGCCGGTGGCGGCGGGCTTGTCGGCCGCTTCCGCGTCGGGCTCCGCCTCGGCCTCGGCGAGCACGTTGCGCGGCACCGCGTCCACCTTCTGCATCAGGACGACGACGAGCACCGCGGCGACGGCCACCAGGATGGCGCCGACCTGGAAGGCCCGCGAGGTTCCGTCGGACTGTGCGACGGTGGGGATGACGCCGTCGCCGATGTGGTCGGTGGTGTAGCGGATGGCCAGCGGCACCAGGGTGGCCAGGCCGAGCGCGCCGCCGATCTGCTGCATGGCGGTCTGCACGCCGGAGGCCAGGCCGGAGTCCTTGCCGGTGACCTGGTAGAGCGCGCCGTTGACCAGGGCCGGGTAGCACATGGCGCTGAACAGGCCGAAGACGATCATGCCGGGCAGGACGCCGTTGAGGTAGGTGGAGTCGGACTCCAGGGTGGAGGCGACGACCAGGCCCGCGGCCGCGCCGCCGAAGCCGATGGCCAGGACCGCCTTGACGCCGATGCGGGGCATCAGGCCGGAGGCGGCGCCCATGCCGGCGCCCATCGCGAAGGCCAGCGGCACCACGGCCATGCCCGACTTGATCGCGGAGTACTCGAGGACGTCCTGCATGTACATGATCAGCAGGAAGGCGTAGCAGTGGAAGCTGGCCAGCAGCGCCAGGGTCACCACGTTGGAGGTGACGCGGGTGCGGTTGGTGAAGAAGCGGATGGGCACCATCGGGTCGGGGGTGCGCGTCTCCCAGACGGCCGCCAGGAGCAGCACGGCGATGCCGCCGAGCAGCGGGATCAGCACGGTCGAGGAGCCCCAGGAGTGGTCGGCGGCCTTGATCAGGCCGTACACGACGGCGACCAGGCCGCCGGTGATGGACAGCGCGCCGACGACGTCGACACGGCGGCCCTCGCGCTCCATGCGGCTCTCGGGCATGACCTTGGGCACCAGGATCAGCGCGGCGAGGGCGATGGGGATGTTGATGTAGAAGATCCAGCGCCAGTCGACGTATTCGGTCAGGGCGCCGGAGACGACCGAGCCGATTACGCCGCCCAGGGCGGCGGTGCCGCCCCATACGCCCAGCGCCTTCATCCGCTCCTTGGCGTCGGGGAACAGCACGGGGATCATGCCGAGCGCGGCCGGGCCGCACAGCGCCTCGCCCAGGCCCTGGACGAAGCGGCTGGAGACCAGCATGCCGGAGGACATCGCGGCGCCGCAGGTGGCCGAGGCGACACCGAAGAAGATGACGCCGACCATGAAGATCTTGCGGCGGCCGTACATGTCGGCCAATCGGCCGCCCAGGAGCAGGAATCCGCCGGCCATCAGCACATAGCCGTTGATGACCCAGGCGAGGTCGCCCTCGGTGGAGAAGGTCAGATCGCTCCTGATTTCGGGAAGCGCGACGAGCACAATCGTGACGTCCATGACGAGCATGAACTGAATGGCGGCCAAAATGGCCAGCGCTTTCCAGCGCCGCGGGTCGCCGACGGGGGCTTCCGCCCCGCCCGTGGACTCTTTGTCGAGAGTACTCATGGCCTGATTACTTCCTCCGAATAAGTGCGACCCAAGAAGGCCGTCCGCGCGGACATTCCGGCCGGCGCCGGTGAGTGGCCCGCGCCCGCGGTGCGCGGGTTGGCGCCGTCTCCACCGGTACGACGATGCAGCCCTCCGGAATGTGAGGGGGAGTTCGCGATTCCGCCCCCGCCGGGGGGGGGCGGGGCGGTGCGGGCGGGGTCAGCCGGTCAGGTAGCGCTGGATGGTGGGCGAGACGAGGGCGACGACGTCGTCGACGGAGGCGGAGGCGATCGGCTCCAGCTTCACGACGTAGCGCAGCACGGCCACGCCCCACACCTGGGCCTGGGCGGCGTTGATGTTCATCGGCGGCACGCCGAGCGCCCTGGCCACCTCCTCGAAGTCCTTGGGGGGTTGTCCGTCGTCGAGGGAGGCGGCCAGCTGCTGGAAGATCTGGCGGGACATGAAGTCGCGCATCTGCGCGGCGCCCTGGTCGTCGGCGAACACGGCGCTGAAGGCGCCCAGGAGCTGCGGGCGGGCCTGGGGGTCCTCCCATTTGGACAGGGCGGCCCGCAGCAGGCCCTCGGCGAGCCGGCCGCGTTCGCCGGTGAGCGAGGCCGCTCCGGCCTCGGCGAGGGCGTCCCCGATGTCGCTCAGGGCGTTGGGGCCTTCGGCGGCGGCTGTGGACATCGCTCCTCCTGGTGAACGGGGGCCCGCGCTGTGGGTGTCGGGCCCCGGTCGGGCGTGCGGTGGTGCCGGTCTTCGGGAAGAGCGGCCATCGTCGCCCATGGCCGCTCTTGAGCCGCTCAATGTCCGCTCGAACCGGCCGGGCGGTCGCCGCGGGTGGCGTGATCCGTGCGGACCGGGGCGCGCCCCCGCCCCCGTGCACGGGGGCGGGGCGGGGTGGACTGCCGCCGGAGCCGGGCCGGTTGGGGGGCTGCGGCCCCGGCGGCGGGGGTCAGTCGATGCCGCGCACGACGTTGGGCTCCCCGGTGTCGTCCTCGTCGATGCCGGCGAGCCGGAGCGGCGGGGTGCCCGGAACAGACAGGGCCAGGCCCGGTCCGGGCGGCCTGGTGTCCTCCTCTTCGGTGTCGTGCACGTGCTCCTCCTGTTCCGGCGGCCGGGGGCCGGTCCGTGTCAGTAGCGGTAGTGATCGGGCTTGAAGGGGCCGTCGACCTCGACGCCGATGTAGGCGGCCTGTTCCGCGCTCAGCGTGGTGAGCTTCACGCCCAGCGAGTCGAGGTGGAGGCGGGCGACCTTCTCGTCCAGGTGCTTGGGCAGCACGTAGACACCGGTCGGGTAGGCCTCCTGCTTGGTGAACAGCTCGATCTGCGCCAGCGTCTGGTCCGCGAACGAGTTCGACATCACGAACGACGGGTGCCCGGTGGCGTTGCCCAGGTTCAGCAGACGGCCCTCGGACAGCACGATCAGGACCTTGCCGTCCGGGTGGGTCCAGGTGTGCACCTGCGGCTTGACCTCGTCCTTGACGATGCCCGGCAGCTGCGCGAGACCGGCCATGTCGATCTCGTTGTCGAAGTGACCGATGTTGCCCACGATCGCCTGGTGCTTCATCCGGGCCATGTCCGCGGCCATGATGATGTCCTTGTTGCCCGTCGTCGTGATGAAGATGTCGGCGCTTTCGACGACCTCGTCGAGCGTGGTGACCTGGTAGCCGTCCATCGCCGCCTGCAGCGCGCAGATCGGGTCGATCTCCGTGATGATCACCCGGGCGCCCTGGCCGCGCAGCGACTCCGCACAGCCCTTGCCCACATCCCCGTAACCGCAGATCACCGCGGTCTTGCCGCCGATCAGGACATCGGTGGCGCGGTTGATGCCGTCCACCAGCGAGTGGCGGCAGCCGTACTTGTTGTCGAACTTCGACTTGGTCACCGCGTCGTTCACGTTGATCGCCGGGAACAGCAGCTGGCCGTCACGCTGCATCTCATACAGCCGGTGCACACCGGTGGTGGTCTCCTCGGTCACCCCGCGGATCTCCGAGGCCAGCTGGGTCCACTTCTGCGAGCCCTCGGTGATGGTGCGGTTCAGCAGCTGCAGGATGACGCGGTGCTCGTCGTTCTCCGCGCTGTCGACGGCGGGAACCTTGCCCGCCTTCTCGTACTCGACGCCCTTGTGCACCAGCAGGGTGGCGTCCCCGCCGTCGTCCAGGATCATGTTCGGGCCGCCGGTGGGCGTGTTCGGCCAGGTCAGCGCCTGCTCCGTGCACCACCAGTACTCCTCCAGGGACTCGCCCTTCCAGGCGAACACCGGAATGCCCTGCGGGTCCTCCGGCGTGCCGGTGGGACCCACCGCGATCGCGGCGGCCGCGTGGTCCTGGGTGGAGAAGATGTTGCAGGACACCCAGCGGACCTCGGCGCCCAGCGCGACCAGGGTCTCGATGAGCACCGCGGTCTGCACCGTCATGTGCAGGGAACCCATGATGCGGGCCCCCGCCAGCGGCTGGGAGGCCGCGAACTCCTTGCGGATCGACATCAGACCGGGCATCTCGTGCTCGGCCAGAGTGATCTCCTTGCGGCCGAAGGCCGCCAGGGACAGGTCGGCGACCTTGAAGTCGTGGCCGTCAGTGGTGGGCTGCGAGGTCATGCGGGGTGCTCCTTGAGTTCGTGACGTTGCGGTGGATCTCGAGGGTGGCCGTCGAGCGGTTGAGGGTGATGTAGTGCAGGCCGGGGGCGCCTTCGGCCAGCAGCTGCTGGGCCATCGTGGTGGCGTGCTCGACGCCGATGCGGTGTCCCTCGGCGGGGTCCTCGCGGGCGGCGTCCAGGCGGTGGGCCAGCTGTTCGGGGAAGGCGGCGCCGCTGAGCTGGGCGAAGCGGCTGATCTGGCGCACGTCGGTGGCCGGCATGATCTCGGGGATGATCGGGGTGGTGCAGCCGGCCGCGGTGACCTTGTCGCGCAGGCGCAGGTAGTCCTCGACGTGGAAGAACATCTGGGTGATGGCGTAGTCGGCGCCGGCCCGGCACTTGGCGACGAAGTGCTTGATGTCGCTGTCCCAGTCGGCCGAGCGCGGGTGGCGTTCGGGGAAGGCGGCCACGCCGACGCTGAACTCCCCCGACTCCTTGACCAGGCGCACCAGTTCGTGGGCGTGGGTCAGGCCCTGGGGGTGGGCGGTCCAGGGGGCGCCGGGGTCGCCGGGCGGGTCACCGCGCACCGCCAGGACGTCGCGGACGCCGGCGTCGGCGTACTGGCCGATGATGTGGCGCAGTTCGGCCACCGAGTGGCCCACCGCGGTCAGGTGGGCGACGGGGCGCAGGGTGGTTTCGGCGGCGATGCGTTTGGTGACTTCCACGGTGCGGTCGCGGGAGGAGCCGCCGGCGCCGTAGGTGACCGAGACGAAGGTGGGGGCGAGGGTTTCGATGCGGCGGATGGCCTTCCACAGGGTGCGGGCGGCGGCGTCGCTCTTGGGCGGGAAGAACTCGAAGGAGAAGCTGGGGGTGTCCTGGTCGATGAGGTCGCGCAGGGCGGTCATGGCCGGCCTCCGGCGTTGAAGTAGCTGGCCTGGGGGTGATGCAGGACGATGGCGTCGGTGGACTGCTCGGGGTGGAGCTGGAATTCCTCGGAGAGCTGTACGCCGATCCGCTCGGGCCGCAGCAGGGCGGCGATCTTGGCGCGGTCGGCGAGGTCGGGGCAGGCCGGGTAGCCCAGGGAGTAGCGGCAGCCCTGGTACTGGGTGCGGAACATGCCCTCGACGCTGTCCGGGTCGCTGCCGGCGATGCCGAGTTCGGCGCGTACCCGGGCGTGCCAGTACTCGGCGAGGGCCTCGGCGAGCTGGACGGACAGGCCGTGCAGTTCGAGGTAGTCGCGGTAGGAGTCGGCGGCGAACAGTTCCGCGGTGGCCTCGCCGATCTTCGAGCCGACGGTGACGACCTGCAGCCCCACGACATCGGTCTCGCCGGATTCCTCGGGGCGGAAGAAGTCGGCCAGGCACAGGCGTCGCCCGCGCGGCTGGCGGGGGAAGGTGAAGCGGGTGTGCTCGGCGCCGGCCTCGTCCAGCAGGATCAGGTCGTCGCCCTTGGCAACGCAGCGGAAGTAGCCGTGGACGACGGCGGCTTCGAGCAGGCCCTCGGTCTGTACCCGCTCCAGCCAGCCGCGCAGCCGGGGCCGTCCCTCGCTCTCGACGAGCTCCTCGTAGGAGGGCCCCTGGCCGGTGCGGTCTTGTTTGAGCCCCCACTGGCCCTTGAACAGGGCGCCCTCATCGAGCCAGGAGGCGTACTCCTTGAGCTGGATGCCCTTGATGACGCGGGTGCCCCAGAACGGGGGCGTGGGCAGCGGGTTGTCGACGGCCACATCCGAGCGGGAGGGACCCTCGGCCTCCTCGACGGCCACCGGCGCCTCGCGCTTGGGCACACGGCGCTGCTTGAGCTCGGGCAGGCTCGCCCCGGGCACACCCCGCTTCACCGCGATCAACGCGTCCATCAGACGCAGGCCCTCGAACGCGTCGCGGGCGTAGCGCACTTCGCCTTCGTAGATCTCGTGCAGGTCCTGCTCGACGTAGGCGCGGGTCAGCGCCGCCCCGCCCAGGATGACCGGGTAGTCCGCGGCCATCCGGCGCTGGTTGAGCTCCTGAAGGTTCTCCTTCATGATCACCGTGGACTTGACCAGCAGCCCCGACATGCCGATCACATCGGCCCTGTGCTCCGCCGCGGCATCCAGGATCGCCGCGACCGGCTGCTTGATCCCCAGATTGACCACGTTGTAGCCGTTGTTGGACAAAATGATGTCCACCAGGTTCTTGCCGATGTCATGGACGTCACCACGGACGGTGGCCAGCACGATGGTGCCCTTGCCCTCGTCGTCCGTCTTCTCCATGTGCGGCTCCAGATGCGCCACCGCCGTCTTCATCACCTCGGCGGACTGCAGCACGAAGGGCAGCTGCATCTGCCCGGACCCGAACAGCTCACCGACGACCTTCATGCCCTCCAGCAGGATGTTGTTGACGATGTCCAGCGCCGGAGTGTCCTGGAGCGCCTCGTCGAGGTCGGCCTCCAGACCGTTCTTCTCCCCGTCGATGATGCGCCGCTGCAGACGCTCCTCCAGCGGCAGCGCGAGGAGCTCCTCGGCCTTGCCCGCCCTCATCGACTTCGTGGAGACCCCCTCGAAGAGCTCCATGAGCCTCTGCAGCGGGTCGTAGCCCTCCGCACGCCGGTCGTAGATCAGGTCGAGTGCGACCGTGACCTGCTCCTCCTCCAGACGCGCGATCGGCAGGATCTTCGAGGCGTGCACGATCGCCGAATCCAGGCCCGCCTTGACACACTCGTGAAGGAAGACGGAGTTGAGCACGACCCGCGCGGCCGGGTTCAGACCGAAGGAGATGTTGGACAGCCCCAGCGTGGTCTGCACCTGCGGGTGACGCTTCTTCAGCTCCCGGATCGCCTCGATGGTGGCGATGCCGTCCCCCCGGGACTCCTCCTGGCCGGTGCAGATGGTGAAGGTCAGGGTGTCGATGAGGATGTCCGACTCCTGGATGCCCCAGGTGCCGGTCAGGTCCTCGATCAGCCGCTCGGCGATGGCGACCTTGTGCTCGGGAGTACGCGCCTGGCCCTCCTCATCGATGGTCAGCGCGATCAGCGCCGCACCGTGCTCCCGGGCCAGCGCGGTGACCTTCGCGAAGCGGGACTCGGGCCCGTCCCCGTCCTCGTAGTTCACCGAGTTGATGACCGCCCGGCCGCCCAGCTTCTCCAGACCCGCCCGGATGACGGGGAGCTCGGTGGAGTCCAGGACGATGGGCAGGGTGGAGGCGGTGGCGAAGCGGCCCGCGAGTTCCGCCATGTCCGCCACACCGTCACGGCCCACGTAGTCCACACACAGATCCAGCATGTGCGCGCCCTCACGGATCTGCTCCCGCGCCATCTCCACACAGTCGTCCCAGCGGGCCTCAAGCATCGCCTCACGGAACTTCCTCGAACCGTTGGCGTTGGTCCGCTCCCCGATCGCCATGTACGCGGTGTCCTGACGGAAGGCAACCGTCTGGTACAGCGAGGCGGCGCCCGGCTCGGGGCGCGGGGTGCGGGCGGGCGGGGTCAGGCCCCGGACCCGCTCCACGACCTGGCGCAGGTGCTCCGGAGTCGTCCCGCAGCAGCCGCCGACCAGCGAGAGACCGTAGTCGCGCACGAAGTTCTCCTGCGCGTCGGCCAGTCCGTCGGGATCCAGCGGGAAGTGCGCGCCGCCCTTGGTCAGGACGGGCAGCCCGGCGTTGGGCATGCACAGCAGCGGGATGCGGGAGTGGCGGGCCAGGTAGCGCAGGTGTTCGCTCATCTCGGCGGGGCCGGTGGAGCAGTTCAGGCCGATCATGTCGATGCCGAGGGGTTCGAGCACGGTCAGCGCGGCGCCGATCTCGGAGCCCAGGAGCATGGTGCCGGTGGTCTCGAAGGCCAGGGAGCACACCAGCGGCAGGTCGAGGCCGGCCCGGTCCAGGGCGCGGCGGGCGCCCAGGAGGGCGGCCTTGGTCTGCAGGAGGTCCTGGGTGGTCTCCACGATGAGGAGGTCGGCGCCGCCGTCGATGAGGCCTTCGGCGTTGGCCTGGAAGCCGTCGCGCAGGGTGGCGAAGCCGGTGTGGCCCAGGGTGGGGAGTTTGGTGCCGGGGCCCATCGAGCCCAGGACGAAGCGCTGTTGTCCGGTGGCGGCGGTGAACTCGTCGGCGACCTGGCGGGCGATGCGGGCGCCGGCCCGGGAGAGTTCGGTGATGCGGTGGGCGATGTCGTACTCGCCAAGGGCGGCGTGGTTGGCGCCGAAGGTGTTGGTCTCCACGCAGTCCACGCCGGCCGCGAAGTACTCCTGGTGCACCGAGCGCACGATGTCGGGGCGGGTGACGTTGAGGATCTCGTTGCAGCCCTCGAGCTGCTGGAAGTCCTCAAGGGTGGGGTCCTGTGCCTGGAGCATGGTGCCCATCGCGCCGTCGGCCACCACCACGCGGGTGGCCAGGGCCTGGCGCAGGGCGGCGGCGCGGGCGCGGGGCGTGGGGTTCACAGGGTCCTCACGATCCGCGCCTCCAGGGCGCGGGCGGCGCCGGCTCCGTAGGTGTGCTCGATGCGGGCCGTCAGGTCGGCGGGGATGAGCTTGTACTCCTGGGTGCCGACCGATTCCAGGACGGTGGTGGCCAGGGCGCAGCCGAGCTGGGCGGCGCGTTCGTGGGGCAGTTGCCAGGCGGTGCCGGCCAGGAAGCCGGCGCGGAAGGCGTCGCCGGCGCCGGTGGGGTCGGCGATCTTGCCGGTGGGGACGGCGGGCACGGGCAGCGGGGGGCAGCCGGCGCGGGCCAGTGTGACGCCGTCGGCGCCCAGGGTGGTGATCCAGGTGCCGACGCGGTCCAGGATCTGCTGTTCGCTCCAGCCGGTGCGCTCCTGCAGCAGGGCGGCCTCGTATGCGTTGGTGAACAGCCAGCGGGCGCCGTCCACCAGGCGGCGGGCCTGCTCGCCGTCCAGGCGGGCCAGTTGCTGGGAGGGGTCGGCGGCCACGGGGATGTTCAGGCGGTGGGCGGTGGCGGTGTGGCGCAGCATGGCGGCGGGGTCGTCCGCGCCGATCAGGACGAGGGCGGGGGCGGTGCCGGCGGTGACGGCGGCCAGGTCGATGTGGGCGGCCTCGGCCATGGCGCCGGCGTAGAAGGTGGCGATCTGGTTCTGGTCCTGGTCGGTGGTGCACACGAAGCGGGCGGTGTGCAGGGTGTCGCTGACCTGGACGGCGCCGGTGTCCACGCCGTGTTCGCGCAGCCAGTGGCCGTACTCGGCGAAGTCCAGGCCGGCCGCGCCGATCAGGAGGGGGTCCAGGCCGAGCAGGCCCAGGCCGAAGGCGATGTTGGCGCCGACGCCGCCGCGGCGGACCTCCAGGCGGTCGGCGAGGAAGGACAAGGAGACCCGCTCCAGCTGTTCCTTGAGCAGCTGTTCGGCGAAGCGTCCGGGAAAGACCATCAGGTGGTCGGTCGCTATCGATCCGGTCACGGCGATACGCACGGCAGGGCACTCCTTGACGCTGGGTGGGTCGGCGGTGTGGCCGGCGCCCCGCCCCCCCCGGGGGGGGTGCCGGGCGGGGCACGGCACGGGGGGGGGCGGGTGGCCGGTGGCCGAAGCGGGGCGGGGGTGATGAGTGGTGAGGGCCCCGGGACCCGGGCCCCGGGGGGGCGGGGCCCGGGAGTCCGGGCCGGGGGGGCGGAGCCCGGGGGTGCGGGCCCCGGGGGTGCGGGCGGGTGGGTGCGGGCGGGTGGGTCAGGCGGTTTCGACGGCCTTGCGCAGGGCGTCGGCGCGGTCGGTGCGCTCCCAGGTCAGCCCGGGCAGTTCGCGGCCGAAGTGGCCGTAGGCGGCGGTCTGGGCGTAGATGGGGCGCAGCAGGTCCAGGTCGCGGATGAGGGCGGCCGGGCGCAGGTCGAAGACGTCGGTGACGGCCTGTTCGATGGCGGCCTGCGGGGCGGTGGCGGTGCCGAAGGTCTCGATGAACAGGCCGACCGGTGCGGCCTTGCCGATGGCGTAGGCGACCTGGACCTCGCAGCGTGAGGCGAGGCCGGCGGCGACGATGTTCTTGGCGACCCAGCGCATCGCGTAGGCGGCGGAGCGGTCGACCTTGGAGGGGTCCTTGCCGGAGAAGGCGCCGCCGCCGTGGCGGGCCATGCCGCCGTAGGTGTCGACGATGATTTTGCGGCCGGTCAGGCCGGCGTCGCCCATCGGGCCGCCGATCTCGAAGCGGCCGGTGGGGTTGACGAAGAGGCGGTAGCCGTCGGTGTCCAGTTTGATGCCGTCGTCGGCGAGCCGGGCCAGTACGTGCTCCACGACGTGGGTGCGCAGGTCGGGGGTGAGCTGGTCGGTGAGGTCGATGTCGGCGGCGTGCTGGGAGGAGACGACGATGGTGTCCAGGCGGACGGGCCGGCTGCCCTGGTATTCGATGGTGACCTGGGTCTTGCCGTCGGGGCGCAGGTAGGGGACGGTGCCGTCCTTGCGGACCGCGCTCAGGCGGTGCGAGAGGCGGTGGGCCAGCTCGATGGGCAGCGGCATGAGGGTGGGCGTCTCATCGGTCGCGTAGCCGAACATCAGGCCCTGGTCGCCGGCGCCCTGGCGGTCCAGTTCGTCCTGGTCGCCCTCGACCCGGTTCTCATAGGCGGTGTCCACGCCCTGGGCGATGTCGGGTGACTGGGCGCCGATGGACACCGATACGCCGCAGGAGGCGCCGTCGAATCCCTTGGCGGAGGAGTCGTAGCCGATCTCGAGGATCTTCTGGCGGACCAGGGTGGCGATGTCGGCGTAGGCGGTGGTGGTCACCTCGCCCGCGATGTGCACCTGGCCGGTGGTGATGAGGGTTTCGACCGCGACGCGGGAGGCGGGGTCCTGGCTCAGCAGGGCGTCCAGGACGGTGTCGCTGATCTGGTCGGCGATCTTGTCGGGGTGGCCCTCGGTCACGGATTCCGAGGTGAACAGGCGGCGGGACATGGCTCTCCTGGCGGGAGGGGGCGGGTGGGTGTGGCGGGTGGTGGGTGGTGGTGGGGGGGGCGGGTGATGCGTGATGCGTGGTGGGGGGGGCGGGCGCGGTGGACGTCTCGGGGGCGGGTGCGGCCCAACTTCCCGCTCTGCGGCGGGAGTTCACTTTCGCCGTACGCCGGGGGGCGGTGTGCTGCCCGGCAGGGGCGGCAGGAAGCCGCCCCACTCCCCCGCCCCCTCGCTCCCGGCCCGCCCCGCCTGTTTTCTCGCGGTTCTGGTGTGTGTCTTGCGCGGGCCGGGGCGGGGCGGGGGTGCTGGCTCCGGTGGCTGCGGGGGGTGCCCCCAGGGGGCCGTGGGTGGGGTGGGTCAGGCGGGGTCGGGCAGGTGGTGTGGGAGCTGGTGGGCCAGGGCGATGCGCTGGACCTTGAGGGTGGCGGTGCGCGGCAGGTCGGCCTGGGGGAGCTGGACGGGGTCGGCGAGCTGGGGGAAGTCGGTGACGGCGGCGCGCCAGCGCTCCAGGTCCAGGGGGGCGTCGTCGGTGGTGCACACGACGGGCACGGGCCGGTCGTCGGGGCCGGGCACCACGACCAGTTCGCTCAGTTCGGCCAGCCGGCCAAGGACGACGTCCTCGACCTCCAGGGAGCTGCGTACTCCCTCGATCATGTCGACTTCGCGGTCGAGCATGTGCAGGCAGCCCAGTTTGGTGCGGTAGCCGACGTCGCCGGTGCGCCACCAGGCGCCGTTGCGGTTGGTGTCGTAGCGGTCCTGTTCGGCGTAGTAGGTCTTGGCCAGGCCGGGCCAGGCGACCTCGATGAAGCCGGGGTTGGCGGGTGAGGGGGTCTTGCCGTTGCGGCTGACGACGCGGACCTTGGCGGCGCCGTTGGGCATGGCCCAGCCCACGCAGCGTCCGTTGGCCTTGTGGGCGGAGTTGCGGAAGTAGGCGCGGCCGACGGCCGGGCCGACCTCGCTCTGTCCGTAGATCTGGAAGAACAGGGCGCCGGGCCGGTCGGAGGAGTTCAGCAGCCGGCTCATGGTGCGCGGGTGGATGGCGTCGAAGGTGCTGCTGAAGACCTTCACCGAGGCGAAGGGGCGGCGCGGGTCGCCGGCCAGGTCTTCCCAGTCCATCAGGGAGTTGGGCAGGGCTTCGACGAAGCCGGGCCGGTGGGCCAGGAACTGCTCGGCGACGCTGTCGGGGTCGGATTCGTTCATGAGGAGGATCGGCAGCTGTTTTAGCAGGGCCAGGGACATCGCCGCGACCATCCGGGAGTGCACGAAGGGGATGTGGATGGCGACGGTGTCCTTGCGGCGCAGCAGGGCCAGCAGCCGCCACTGCGGGACCAGGCGGATGCCCTGGGTGCGGGGGGTGTGCACGACGAGTTTGGGCAGGCCGGTGGTGCCGGAGGTGTGGGTGATGACGGCGGCCTCGTCGATGGGCCGTACCACCGGGGTGACGCGGGGGGCGTCGGCGAGGTCGGCCAGGGACTGGGTGCCCTCGCGTTCGCCGGCGGTGATCAGGACGTGCCGGGTGAGGTCGGCCAGGGCCTCCTTGGCCAGGCCGGCGTCGAGTTTGGGCAGGTCGGTCAGGAGGCTGGGGCGTTCCAGGCGCTGCATCAGGGCGGCGACGGTGGGGGCGTCCAGGGCGGGCGAGAGCATCACCGGGACGGCGCCGATGCGGGAGGCGGCGGCGCCCAGCATCCAGATGTCGGCGTTGGCGCTCTTGTGGATGACCAGGTGTTCGTCGGGGCGGATGCCGGCCGCCCACAGGCGTGCGGCCAGGTCGTCGATGGCCTGGGCGAACTCGGCCAGGGTCAGGCGGCGGCCGGCCTGGGGCAGGACGTGCAGGTCGTGGTCGAGGGTGATGGGGATGGAGCCGTTGACGGCGGCGGCCATCTCCGGCAGGAGACCGAGGTGCAGACCGCGTTTTTGGATCGATGCGTAGACCGTGGAGCCCTTCATCGGGGCTGTCTCCTTAGGTGAGTTGGCCGGACGTCGGCGGGTGGGGCGGGGGCCCGGGGCGGGGGGGTGGTGCGGTGGTGCGTGTCCCGGGGCGGGGTGTGAGGCGGTGCGTGCCCTGGGGCGGGGTGGTGGGGCAGTGCCCTCCCCCGGGGCGGGGTGGTGAGGCGGTACGTGCTCCGGGGCGGGGTGGTGAGGCGGTGCCCTCCCCCGGGCCGGGGTGCGAGACGGACTTGGCGCGGGGTGGTGCGGTGGTGCGTGCCCCGGGGCGGGGTGGTGAGGCGGTGCCCTCCCCCGGGCCGGGGTCGGTCAGGCAGTGCCCGGGGCCGGGGTGCGAGAGGGACCCGGCGCGGAGTTGGCGGGAGCGGGCCCGCCTCGGTGGTGAGGCTGACTTGGCTTGGAGCGGCGCGGCGAACGGCCCCGGGTGGCGGGACGGGTGGCCAAGGGCGGTGCGGCGGGTGCTGCGGGCCGGTCAGGCGGACGGCCCGCTCGGCCCGGACCGCTCGCGGTCGGCCGAGGCGGGCCGGGCCGAGGTGGGGCGGGTCGTGGTGGGGCGGGTCGTGGTGGGGCGGGTCGTGGTGGGGCGGGTCGTGGTGGGGCGGGGCCCCGCATCTCCCGCTCCGCGGTCGACGACGACGCCGCCGCCGTCCGGGACGACATCTCGTACGGTCTGCGTGGTGGGGCGGGTCGTAACCGGGGTCGTGACCGGCGGGGTCGTGGTCGACCACGTCCTGGTCGGGCGGGCCGTGGCCGGCCGGAGCGTGGTTGTGCGGGCCGTGATCGGCCAGCCGTGGTCGGCGCCGCGCCCTGGCGCGGGCGGGCGGGCCGTGGCCGGCCGGATCGTGGTCGACCGAACCGTAGTTGGCCGTGCCGTGGCCGGGCGGATTGTGGTCAGCCGGACCGTGGCCCGCCGTGATCGGGCAGGCCGTGGTCCGGCCGGACCCTGGCCAACCTGACCGTGAGCGGCCCACGCGCAACCAGCGCCACGCCCTGGCGAGACGGGGCGGGCGAGCCGGATCGTGGTCGGCCGGACCCTAGTTGGCCGTGCCATGGCCGGCCGGGCTGTGATCGACCCGCTCATGGCCAGCACTACGACCCGGCCGGGCGGTGCGTAGCCGGGCGGACCATAACCAGCCCCGCCGTGGTCGGCCGGACCCTGGCTCGCCGTGATGGGGCGGGGCGTGGCTCGCCGTGACCGGACAGGCCGTGGTCGGCCGGGGCGTGGCCCGCCGTGATCGGGGCGGGGCGTGGTCGGCCGGGGCGGTTGGGGAAGGAATTTCGGGGCCTGGCTCACATTGCGTGGGGCTGTGTCGTCGGAGGGGTGAGGCGGACGAGGCGGACGCCGCCGGCCCGGAGCGTGTGGGCCGGGCGGGTCGCTGCCCCGGGCCGCACCGGGGTGCCGGGGGCGCCCCCTCGGGCCGGGTCTGCCGACCGGCCGCGTCCCCGGCCCCGCCCACGGCCACCGGCCGGGCCCGTGCGGTTCTGACCGAAGCCGCGCGGGCCCGGCCGGCTCACCGCCCCCGCCCCCGGGCAGGGCGGCGGGGGCGGGTCAGGCGGCGGCGCGGCCGGCTTTGAGGGCGGCGGCGGTGTCCACGACGCGGCGGGCCTGGTGGCGGGCGGCTTGCAGGGCGACTTCGCCGGGTGCGCCGTCGCCGGCGACGTGCGAGGTGCCGTAGGGGTTGCCGGACTGGAACTGGATGGGGTCGGTGTAGCCGGGGGGCACGATGATGCCGCCCCAGTGGTAGAAGGTGTTCGACAGGGCCAGGATGGTGGATTCCTGTCCGCCGTGGGCGGTGTTGCTGGCGGTGAACGCGGAGAACACCTTCCCGGCGATCTTCCCGGCGAACCAGAGGGGGCCGGTGGTGTCGATGAAGGCGCGCAGCTGGCTGGCGGGGTTGCCGAAGCGGCTGGGGGTGCCGAACAGGACCGCGTCCGCCCAGGCGAGGTCGTCGTGGGTGGCCTCGGCGAGGTCGGTGGTGGCCGCCCGGTGCTCGACCCAGGCCGGGTTGGCCTGGACGGCCGCCTCGGGGGCGGTCTCGGCGACCTTGCGCAGCCGCACGGTGGCGCCGGCCTTCTCCGCGCCCTCGGCCACCGCCTGAGCCAACGTGTGCACGTTGCCGGTCGCGCTGTAATAGATGACGGACACGTTCACAGGTTCCACAGCTGTTTCCTCGTGTTCTGGGTGCTGAGTACTGAGTACGGGGTGCTGAGCAGGGGGTGCTGGTGCTGAGTACGGGGTGCTGGTGCTGGGTGGGTGTGGTGCGCGGTGCCGCTAGCGGGCGATGACCAGGGTGGCGGGCGGCGCGGAGTGGAAGGTGATGTCGCTGAAGCCGGCCTTGGTGAGCCAGGCGTGGTAGTCGGCGCGCCGCCAGGTGCCGCCCTGCTGGGACTTGAGGAGCATTTCGGAGGCGAACAGCAGCGGGAAGGCCGGTCCTGCGCGGTCGTCGTCGACGACGTAGTCGCAGACCACCAGGGCGCCGCCGGGCCTGAGGGCGTCCTTGAGGCGGGTGAAGACCGCGATGTTGTCCTCGGGGCCTTCCTGGTGGGCGATGTGCGAGTACAGCGCCACGTCATAGGCGCCGGTGCCGAATTCGGTGGTGTGGAAGTCGCCGTCGATGCAGGTGAAGCGGTCGGCGACGCCGCGGGCGGCGAGCAGCTCGCGGGCGATGGCGTTGATGGGCTCCCAGTCCAGCTGGGTGGCGCGGGCCTTGGGGTTGGCCTCCAGCCAGGTGGCGGAGTAGATGCCCGAGCCGCCGCCGACGTCCAGGATGGACAGCGGGCCGGCCTCGGACAGGCGCAGCACGTCGGCGGCGATGGCGGCGGCGGGCACCGACTGGGCGGCGATGGCCGGCACGACCTGGCCCCAGTGGGGGTTGTCGGCGACTTCGGTGGTGGGGTCGCTGACCGGGCCGCCGGCGCGGACCACCTCGGGCAGGGCGGCCAGCTTGCCCATGTGGGTGAGCTTGAGGCGGGCCATCGCGGACAGGTCGGCGGGCCGGCCGGTGACCAGGTAGGCGGAGGCGGCGGGGGTGTTGCGGTAGCGGCCCTGCTCGAGGGTGATCAGGCCGATGCTGACCAGGCCGTCCAGCAGGGTCTGGGCGCCGCGCTCGGAGATGTCCGCGCGGGCGGCCAGCTCGGTGGCGTTGCCTGCGCCGTCCTCGAGGTGGGTGAACAGCTGGTGCTCGGCGGCGGCGCCCAGGATGCCGGTGGACCAGTAGCCGTTGATGAGCCGCAGGATGGTGTCCGGACCGCTGTCCGGGCCGCCGCCCGCACCGGCCGCCGCCGCACCGGCCGTGGCTGCCGTGGCGGTCTGCACGGTGGAGTCCTTGGTGTCCCGGGTGTTCTTGGTGTCCCGGGTGTTCTTGGTGTTCTGGTGCTCGCTCATGCGGTTCCTCCCCGGCCCGCGGGGGCCGCGTGGGTACGAAGGGCGGTGCGCAGCGCCGTGACCACGCGCTCGACCTGGTCGGCGGTGAGTTCGGCGTGCATGGGGATGGCCAGGTGGCGGGCGAACAGGTCGGCGGAGACGGGGCAGCTGCGGCCGCCGGCGAAGACGGGCTGCAGGTGGCTGGCCCAGGTGCCGTGGCCGCAGCCGATGCCCTGGCCGCGCAGGTCGGTGGCGAGGGCGGCCCGGTCCACCCGGGCGTCCAGGGCCACCAGGTAGGACTGCCAGGCGTGGGTGCGGTCGGCGGGCACCTGGGGCAGCGTCAGCAGCTCCTCCTGGGCCAGCAGTTCGGCGTACTGCCGGGCCACCTGATCGCGGCGGGCCAGCAGTTCCTCGATCCGCCCGAGCTGGACCTGCAGGATGGCGGCGGCGATGTCGGAGAGTTTGAAGTTGTAGCCGACCTCGGTGAACTCCGGGACGGGCAGGCCGACGATCTTCGACTGGTCGAAGATGCTGCCGATGCCGAAGGAGGAGCGCAGCCGGGCGTCGGCGGCGATGGCCGGGTCGGCGGCCAGCAGCGCGCCGCCCTCGCCGCTGGTGGCGCCCTTGCGGCCGTGGAAGGACAGGCAGGAGACGGGGGCCAGCGCGCCGGCCTGGCGGCCCTGGTAGGTGGCGCCGACCGCGCAGGCGGCGTCCTCGATGAGGAACAGGCCGTGCCGGTCGGCCAGGGCCTGCAGTTCGCGGTAGTCGGCGGGCAGCCCGACGGTGTCCACCGCGATGATGCCGGTGGTGCGCGGGGTGATGAGGTCGGCGACCGCCTGCACGTCGACGGTGTGGGTGTCGGGGCGTACGTCGGCGAAGACGGGCACCGCGTCCAGGTAGCGCACCGCGTGGGCGGGGGCGGGGAAGGTGTAGTCGGCGACGATGACTTCGTCGCCGCGCTGCACGCCCAGGGCCAGCAGCGCCACGTGCAGGGCGGCGCCGCAGTTGCTCAGGGCGACCGCGTCCATGGCGTAGCGCTCGGTGAGCTGGGCTTCCAGGGCCTTGCCCCGGGGGCCCTGGCCGGCCGGCCAGCCGGAGGCGAACACCTCCGCGACGGCGGCCAGTTCCTGCTCGCCCAGGCTGGCGTGCACCAGCGGAACGGCAGAAGCAGCCGCAGCCGCCGAGGCGGCCGAGGCGGCGGGGGCGGGTGTGGTGGTGGTCATGGCGGTCACGTCCCCTGCGGCTGCTGTGGTGTGGTGGGGGCTGCGGTGGTGGCGGGTGCGGTGGTGGCGGGTGGCTGGTAGCGCAGGGGGGTGAGTTCCTCGACGTCGTAGCGCTTGCGCATCTCCTCCACGGCGGCGGGGTCCACGGTGGTGCCGCGCGCCCAGATCTCCGCGATCTCCTCGAAGTACTGCTCGTGGTCGGGTGAGGGGAAGCTCTGGAAGAGCATCTTGACCGGCTTGTCGGTGGCGTTGCGAAAGGCGTGCGGGGTGCCGGTCGGCACGAACATGCAGCCGCCCTCGGCGGCGCGGATGACGCGCTGGCCGTCGGCGGACTGCCAGTGGTGCCAGGTGTCCCGGGTGCGCTCGGTGGGCTCGAAGCACATCAGGTCCAGCTCGCCCTCAAGGACGTAGAAGAACTCCTGGGACTCGTGGTGCACGTGGGCGCCGACGTCGAAGCCGGGCGGCACGATCACCTCGAAGATGGAGACGGCGGAGCCCTGCGCCTGGGTGGCCTTGAAGGTCACCTCCTGCGCCGGTGTTTTCAGCGTGCGTCCCCCACCGGGCGGGACGATCAGGCTGCCAGTCATGTGATGGTTTTCCTTTGGTTGTCACGGACATCGCGCACAGCACACAAAGCGCCCCAGGTCCTGCCCCAGGTCCTGCCTCGGGGCGGGGCGGGGCGGGGCGGCTTCGGCGGGGGCGGGCGCGGGTCAGCCGGCGGCGGGCGGGGTGTCGCTGTTCCAGCGGCCCAGGGCCATCTCGGCGGTGATGCCGGGGCCGAACCCGGCGATCAGACCGGTGGCGTCGGGCATCGGGGTGTCCTCTTCGAACAGGCGCAGTGCCGCGTCCAGGACGACCGCGCTGGCGATGTTGCCGTACTCGGTCAGCGTCGACCAGCTGTGGCGGAACACCTTGCGGTCCACGTCCAGGAACTTGGCCAGGTCGTTGAGGATGCGCGGGCCGCCGGCGTGCACGATGTAGAAGTCGAGGTTGGAGGCGTCCCACTGGTGGCCGGCGGCGAACTCGCGCAGCACCGGGGCCAGCGGCTCCATGGTGCCGGGCACCCGGCGGTCCAGCTGGAAGTGGAAGCCGGTGTCACGCACCGAGTAGGAGATCCAGTCCTCGGTGTGGGGGATGAGGTAGGAGGAGTTGCGCTCCAGCTCGATGCCGGTGCCGCCGATGCCGCGCACCACGGCGGCGGCGACCGCGTCGCCGAACAGGCCGTCCGAGAGCAGCGAGCCGATGTCGTCCATGTCGGGCTGGTAGCACAGTGAGCACAGCTCGCAGGAGACGATCAGGACGTTGCTGCCGGGGTGGGCCACGCAGAAGTCGTGGGCGCGGTTGATGGCGGCGCCGCCGGCCGCGCAGCCCAGCTGGGAGATGGGGATCTGGCGGGTGTCGGAGCGGAAGCCCATCTTGTTGATGAGCCAGGCGGTCAGCGAGGGCATCAGGAACCCGGTGCACGACACGTAGATGATCGCGTCGATGTCCCGGGCGCTGACCTCGGCGTTGGCCAGGGCCTCCTCGACGACCTCGGGGGTGCGCTTTTTGGACTCCGCCTCGTAGATGCGGTTGCGCTCGGTCAGGCCGGGGTGTGCCAGGGTCTGCTCGATGGGCTGCACGATATGCCGCTTCAGCACCCCCGTGTTACGGATCAGGCGCAGCGCCAGGGGAAGCTGCGGCTTTCCGGCGTGGGCCTTCTCGGCGAATTGGAGCGTCTCTTCCGCTGTGATGACGTATTCCGGCACACGCACTGACGGCTTGCATAGCCTAGGCATATCGGGAATCCACTTTCTCTAGAGTCTGCCTTCTGCACGTGGAGAAGCTTTCGCGCACTCCCGGTGCCGCCCGCGGGGGCGGTGGAAGGGGGGCAGCTGCTGTGACGGCGTCTGCCGCGCCGCCTTCTCCGGACCCGGACCGATCACCACTCCCCACCCCGCTGCCCCGCCGCCCCGCTGCCCGTCTGGGCCTCCCTCGGGGGGGCCTCGGGGTTCCTAGGGGCTCCTCGGGGCGCCTTGGGCTCTTGAGGGCCGGGGGCCTTGGGGGCCTTGGGGGCCTTGGGGGCCTTGGGCAGCCTCGCGGGGCGCGGCCCGTTGAGGCAGGGCCCGTTGAGGCAGGAGTGGTGATCGGTCCGGGCGCCGGGGAAGGCGGCGCGGATGGGACGACCGGCCGGGGCCGGGTGGGGCGGGCCGGCCGGGGCCGGGTGGGGCGTGAGTGCGGAGGTTGCGGGAGCTGTGGCGCTGTCCCTCTCCCCCGGGGGTCGGGGGTATGGCCGGGCGGGGCACGGAGGTTCGGGGGCGGGGCCGCAGCCCTGCCCAGCGGGGCTGCCGTCCCGTCCCGGGGGCGCGGTCGGGGCGGAGCGGAACGGGGTCGGGGCGGCGCGGGGCGGAACGGGGCCGGGGCGGCGCGGGGTTGAGGCAGGACCGCGGTTCTGCCCCGGGCGGGACGCGGCTGAGGCCGGGTGGCACGGAGGTGTCGGCAGGCCGGGTGGCACGGAGGTGCGGGGAGGCCAGGGTGCAGGGGGCCGAGGTGCGGAGGTGCGGAGGTGCGGGTGCAAGGCCTCGGTCCCGCCCGGGCGCAGCGGGGGGGTTGGGGCGGTGTGCGGGAGCGCGGGCCCTGCCCCGGGCGGGGGCCGGGCTGAGGACTGGTGGCACGCAGGTGCGGAGGTGCCGGGTGCGGGAGTGCCGGGTGCGCCAGGTGCGGAGGTGCCGGGTGCGCCAGGTGCCGGGTGCGCCAGGTGCGGGTGCAAGGCCGCGGTCCTGCCCGGGGCGGAGCGGGGCGGGGGTCCGGGGCGCGGGCGTGGGGCAGTGGGGCTGGTCGCCCGGGGTGCGGGCCGGGGCCGGGCGGGCGGTGCGGGTACCGGGCGGGTACGGGGGCTGCTCTGGCGGTACGGGAGCGGTGCCCTCTGCCCGGCGCGCCCGGGGGCTGGCTGTCCCCGGGTTCTGACGTCCCGGCGGGGGCGCGGGCTGCGTACCGGCCCGGGCGGGCCACGGGCACCGGTCCGGCCCGCGCGCCTACCGGCCCGCCGGCCTCCTGCCCGGCGCGCCACTCCCCCGCCCCCTTCCCCCCGGCCGCCGACTCACCTACGGGCGGGGAGGCGGGAGTTGGGACAGAACGAGGATGCGCCGGCCGGACTGCGCCGGGCCGGGGCCCTGGCACGGCGGTGCCCGCGCGGTGCCGGTGCCGGTGCCGGTGCCGGCTGATGGTGCCGGTGGCGGTGCCGGCCGATGGTGCAGGGCTGCTCTTTTCCGGCACAGATTTCGGCACGCTCAGGGCAGCCGGAATGAGGGAGGGAGAAATCCCCGCCGGGTCCGTGTCCGTGGACGCCGGGCGTCATGGCATACGGGCAATGAAATGCGGTGGGGGGAAGCGATACCGCCGGGGCATGAACTCGGCACGGCCCGTAAGAGGCGGCGGATACGACACTCAACCCACCGCCTCAGAACCGGCTTTGGGCAGGGAAGTCGTGCGGAAATAGTGACACGGATGCCGTCCCCGCACCAAGGGACTCCGAAAGTGACGTAGGTCACTGGGGCGGGGTGTTGTGCGGACCGGATTCCCCGACTGCCGCTCCGCCCCGCACGGAGTCACCGCGTCCGCATCTTCCGTGCGCCCGGGCCGAGTTGACGGCCGTGACGCCAGGCGCTCGGGGGCGGGGAGGATGAGGGCTGGGAGGATGAGGGCTAGGAGGATGAGGGCTGGGCGGATGAGGGAGCGGGCGGGCGGGCCGAGCGCCATCCGCGGACCGGCGCCCCAGGGCCCCGGGGCCCGACTTCCCCGCACCGCCGCGGCCGCGGCCGGGGCGCACGGTTGCCCCTGCCGGGGCCACGGCACTCCCCCGGGGCCGCCCGGCTGCGCTGCGGCGGCCCCCGGGGGGGCGCCCGCAACGGCCGTATGGCGGCGCGCTGTCCGGCGTCCGCCGCCGCAGGGACCCGCCTCCGGGAGGCGGGGGCCGCGTGAGCCGGAGTCCGTGGCGTGCCGCCCGGCGGGGGCAGTGCGAGGAGGGGCCCCGGCCGCCCGGGGCGGCGCCGGGACGGCCGGAGTGCCGGGGGGGGGCGGGCCGGGGCCCGGCACAACACCCGAGCTTGAGTTTCAACCTCGGGCCGGCTTGCCGGCCCCGTCTCCCGTAGTGGGCAACGCCGGTTCCGCCCGGCTCAGGCAGGTGCCGAGAGGTTCTGAAACGGCATGGGGCCATCGGGGCGTCCGGCAGGTGTTCCGTAACCTCTCCCTCCGGGGCCCCGGGGTGTGTGCGGCTCCGGGCGGGTTCCGCCGGAGCGAGGAGCCGGGCGAAGTTCACAACTCAGGCTGGAGCTTCCCGGGCAGCTCCGCGACAAGGCCGCGGGCGTACGCCTCATCCGTACCGGGGATGGAGAAGACCACCCGGAAGTAGAGCGGCGCAACGATCCGGTCCAGAACCTGCTCCAGGGACGGGGGCGCCTCGCCGCGCTCCCGCGCCGCGTCGAGGACCGGGCGGAAGCGCTCGCTGACCCTGCGCAGACATTCGCGCAGTCCGTCGTGGCGCTCGTCGACGTCGGGCGCGACTTCGGCGCGGAAGAAGGCGATGCCGCCGGGCCGGGAGAGCTCCGCCAGCGTCCAGACCGCCTGGTTCTCCAGGTCGGTGCGCAGGTCACCGGCGAGCGGGGGCGCGCCGGTGTCGCCGCGGTGCTGGGCGATGTCGGCCAGGAGCGCGGCGAGCGTACCCCAGCGCCGGTAGAGGGTGCTGGAGTTGACCCCCGCGCGCTGGGCCACGGCGGGGAGGGTCACCTGGTCGGCGCCCAACTCGCCCACCAGCGCGACCGCGGCGCTGTGTACGGCGGCACGGACGTGGGCGCTGCGGCCGCCGGGCCGCTTCGTCGATGCGTCAGCGTTCACCCCTCCACCTTAAAGCAAAGAGTTGCGCCTTAGCGAGCAGGGGGCTTACGGTCACGCTAAAGCGGAGATCACCGCTTTAGTGTTGTGAAGGGAATGCCATGTCCACCAACGAAGCCCCCCTCGCCCTCGGGCGCACCTTCCACCAGGCCCTGGTCTCGGGCGACTGGGACGGCATCCGGGCCCTGCTGCACGACGACGCCACCTGGACCCTGCCCGGCGACAACACCATCTCCGGCACAGCCGACGGCGCCGAGGCGGTGGTGGAGCGCGCTCAGCTGATCGCCTCGTACGGCCTCGACTTCGAGCTGCTGCATCTCCTGGCCAGCAGGGAGAACATGGCGCTCTCCCTGCACAACACCGCGCACCGGGAAGACGCCGTGCTGGACGAATACCTGGCCACGGTCTGCCGGCTCCGCGACGGAAAGATCGCGAGTATCGAGACCTATCTCTCCGACGTGCCCGGGATGAACGCCTTCTTCGTCTGACGACTCCCGGCCTGGGTTCTGACCTTCGACCGGCTCCTCACCCCAGCGCGACCACGCCTCGGCCCTCCTGGCGTCCGCCCTGAGCCGGGCGGGATCGGCGGCGGATACCGCGGAGACGGGGCGAGCAAGCCGTCCGAGATTAAAACTCGAGCTGAGCGCGCCACCCAACAGATCGCCGCGCCGGGTGGCGCACCGCGGCCCGGCGTTCCGGGGCACCGGGGCGGGCCGGCATGTCGCCTCGGCGTGTCGCGTGCGCGGGAGTTCGTGATGCCCCCGGCGGGTGGACAGACGTCAGGGCCACGTGACACACCGGCCTCCGGCTGCCCGGGACGGCCCGGTCCTGCCGCCCGGGCCAGCCGCCTTGGCCAGCCGCCTTAATGTGTCGCCTTAATGTGTCGCCTTGGCCTGTCGCCTTGGTGTGTCGCCGGGGGCGGGCGGGCAGACGTCAGAGCCGGGCGGCATGCCGGGGCCCGACGTCTGGGGGCGGCGCGGCCGGGGCGCCCGGGGCCGGCCGGACGCCTCGCCCCGCCTCGGGGCGCTGCGTATACGGAAGTTCACAGCGCCTGCCCGGGCGGACGGCAGGCGTCGGGGCCCTATGACGCGCCGGTACCCAACCACCCGGGACGGGACCGGGCCGGACTGCTGGGCCAGGCAGGGCTGTTGGGCCGGGCCGGACTGCTGGGCCGGGCCGGACTGCTGGGCCGGGCAGGGCCGGGCCGGGCCGGGCCGGGCCGGGCCGGGCTGCTGGGCGTATCGGCTGCGGGTGTCGCTTACGGGGAGGCCGGGCTGCTCACGGCGGGGGCGGACGTCCGGGCCGGTCCAAGCACCGGACGTCTGCGGTCCGGGACGGGGGCCGGGCACGTCGCCGCAGCGTGCCGCCGTACGCCGGCATCCCCAATACACCCCGTCCGGCAGGCAGACGCCAGAGCCGGAGGACGCGCCGGGGCACCGGCGCCTCACCAGGCCCGGGCAGGGCCGGGCAGGGCCGGGCAGGGCGCGACGCCAGGGAGGTGGGCGGGTGCGGGAGTTCGTGTCGGCCCCGGCGGGCGGACAGGCGTCGGGGCCGGGTGGGGCGGCCGGGCCCGGGAGGCCGGGGCGGGGCCGGGTGGGGCGGCCGGACCCGGGAGGCCGGGGCGGGGCCGGGTGGGGCGGCCGGACCCGGGAGGCCGGGGCGGGGCCGGGTGCCGGGCCCCGCCGCGGGGCCGCGGGCGCGGGGGTCGGTGGTGGCGCGGGCCGGGACGGGGGGCGGCTGGGCGGGGTCACAGGACGCGGATGGCGGATTCGGCGTGACGGCGGGCCAGTTGCAGGATCTGGCGGCTGTCGCGGGCGAGGTCGGCACGGATACGGCGGCGGGCCTCGGCGAGGGTGGCGCCGGCGCCCAGGACCTGTTCGATGCGGTCCTCGCGCAGCAGGGCATGGTGCTGGGCGACCACGGTGACGCCCCGTTCGTCGGGCAGGACCGACCATTCACCGCAGTGCGCGGCCAGCAGCGGGCGGGGCACGGTGGCCTTGTGCACGATACGGCCGGCGTGCGGGAAACAGATACGGATCCCGGCCACCCCGGGGGCGGGCCCGCCGTCGGCGGCGGTGAGTTCCAGGGCGACTTTCTGGATGCCGAGGTGGGGCTCTTCCAGCGCGGCCCGGCGCACGTGCGGGAGCTGGCCGGGCCAGTCGGCCACATCGTAGAGGAAACCGTAGACCAGCTCGGCGGGCCCCTTCACCCGCACCGACTCGGCGAAGGAGAGGGCCAGCTCGTCCAGGCGGCTCCAGCGCTCGGCCAGAAACTGCAGGCTGCGCAGGGTGGAACGGGTGTTGTCGGCGGTGACCTGGGCAAGCCAGAGGGCGTCCTGGGGCCGGCCGGGGGCAGCGGTGAACTCGTGTTCCAGGGTCAGCCGGCAGCGGCCCGGCGCCAGCGGCCGCACACTCCAGCACCCGGCCATCGAGGTGGCCGGCTCCATCAGCACATCCTGACGGAAGGAAATCAGCCGGCGCACCGGATCCTGGGTGCGGCAGGCGGTCCAGGACACGATCCGGCCCTCGGCCAGCGCCCACAGACGGACCCGTTCGTTGACGCCGTCGAAGTCCAGACGCTGGGCGTAGACGCTGCGCGGCAGGTACAGCGGCCAGCGCTCAGGGTCCGCGATCAGCGCGTAGAGGGTGGAGGCGGGCGCGGCCACCTCCAGCGTGTGCGACAACCGGTGGATACGCTCGCCGGGCACCGGACCCCCCTTTCTCTCGCGCCATGTGCACGCAATGGTCGTGACGAAGCCGGGCCGAGCGGGCCAGACGCAACAGAGCGGCACAGCAGCGCGCAGCGGTACCCGGTGACGGGCAGGTGGAACCCGGTGACGGGCAGGTGGTGCCCGGTGGCGGGCAGGCCCGGGGCGAACGCGCCGGGAGCGGGGCCGGTGGTCTGTGCAGTGTGCCCCACCCGGCTCGACGCGTGCCCGCACACGGCTCGAGTCCGCCTCGCTGCGCAGCGCACGCAACACGACCGCCCCCACACACCGGACAACCACCCCGCCCCTGACCGGCCCCGCCCCGGCCGGGGTGGCCCGGGGACAGCCAGACCGCCCCCGCGCCCGCCCCGGTCCGCCCGGCCCGGGCACCGCACGCGAGGCAGGCAGGCAGCGGATGCGGCGCGAGCAGACCCCGGGGGGGCAGGTGACCGGACGGCCAGGTGACCGGACAGCCGGTGAGCAGGTGGCCGGACCACCGGGCGGCCGGACAGCCGGGGCGGCCTGGTGGCCGGGCCCCCGGGTGAGCAGGTGGCCGTGGCCCGACGGCCGAGCCGCCCGGTGGCCGGACAGCCCGACGACCGGTGGCCGGGGCCGCCGCGTGACCGGTGCCCGTGGCCGGACGGCCGGTCACCAGGCGCTTCCGGCCGGGCAACCGGTCACCGAACGGCGCGCGGCCAGAGCGCCGGTCACCAGCCGGCCCCGGGGCGGACAACCGGACACCGAACGGCCAGAAGCCCAAAAGCCAGCGACCGACAGCCGGGCCGCCAAGTGGCCCGGCCCGAACGGCCCGTGACCAGAGCAGCAGTCACCAGGCGGCCCCAGGGCGGACAACCGGACACCAGACGGCCGGAAGCCCACAGGCCGGCGACCGGCAGCCGGAACCGGACAGCCCGGCCGCCATGAGCCCCTGACCGAACAGCACATGACCAGAGCGGCAGTCACCAAGCGGCCCCGGGCCGGACAAGCCGGACACCGAACGGCCGGAAGCCCACAGGCCGGCGACCGGCAGCCCGGGTGCCAAGTGGCCCTGCCCGAACGGCCTGTGGCCAGGCGGCCGGTCACCGGGTGGCCCCGGCCGGACGGCCGGAAGCCGCAACGGCCGGTCACCGGATCGCCGTGGCCGGACGGCCGGTGACCGGGCGTGCGGGCGGCCGTGGCCGGACGGCCGCATCGGCCGGCGGTCAGGCGGCGTACAGGTCGAACGTGGAGCTGCGCCGCGGCCCGGCGGTGACGTCCAGCTGGGGATCGACGGCCAGCATGGCCTGGTGCAGCCGCTGCACCTGCGGGGAGGGCTCCACCCCCAGCCCTTCGATCATGCGGATCCGCAGCTTGCGGTAGATCTCCAGCGCCGAGGCCTGCCGCCCCGAACGGTAGAGCGCCACCATGGCCTGCGAGTGCAGTCCTTCGTGCTGGGGGTAGCGCGCGGTCAGTTCGGTGAGTTCGGCGATGAGTTCGGAGTGCCGGCCCAGCCGCAGATCGGCATCGATACGCCGCTCCACCGTGCCAAGACGCGACTCCTCCAGACGCATGACCTCGATCTCCAGGATGGGACCGACCCGCACATCGACCAGCGCGGGCCCGCGCCACAGCGCCAGCGCCCGACGGAAACGGTCGGCGGCGGTGGCATCATCCCCGCTCTCGAAGGCGCCACGGCCCTCGGTGGCCAGACGGTCGTACTCGTGCACGTCCACGCCATCAGCCGGTATCTGCATCAGATAACCGCCGTGCCGGGTGGCCAGCACCTCCTTGGCGGTCCCCGGAGTACCGGGCCCCAGCGCGGTGCCCAGATGCCGGCGCAGCTGCAGGATGTAGGTCTGCAGGGTGGTCAGCGCACTCTGGGGCGGCTCAGTGCCCCAGAGCTCCTCCATGAGCGTGGGAACAGGCATGACCTGTCCCGGATAGAGGGCAAACAGGGACAAGATCTGCCGCGGCTTGCGTGCCGTCGGAACAATCGATCCCCCGTTGACCTCGGCGCTCAACGGACCCAGAACCTGAATCTTCATGGGTGTTCTCCGTACTTCGTCGAGTTCTTGTCTTGACTGCATTCCGTCGCCGCGGGCGCTCTCGTATCGGGTGCGGGGCACCCTCCTTTCGCCGTACGGGGCACCACACACCGAAACAGAAACAGGCACAAACACAGACGCTGACGCTGCGCTGGCGCCGGTGCTGACGCTGGTGCTGGTGCTGGCGCTGCGCTGGTGTTGACGCTGCGCTGGTGCTGGAACTGGCACGTGGTGCTGGGACTTGGTGCTGGAACTGGCACGTAGTACTGGGACTGGAACTGGCACGTAGTACCGGGCTGGTGCTGGCACGTAGTGCTGGTCCTGGCGCTGGTCCTGGTTCTGGAACTGGCACGTGGTGCTGGGACTTGGTGCTGAAACTGGCACTTGGCACGTAGTGCTGGCGTTTGGTGCTTGGTGCTTGGTGTACCGGAACAGGGCTGAGGGGGCAGGAACCGCGGGAGGCGGGCGGAGTGCGGCACAGTCAGGCGCCGTGACGGGCGGGCGGGTTGAGGCCGTCCCGGGGGACGGGCTCCCAGGGGCACGGTAGGCGGCGCGGGCCAGGTGCGCCTGGCCCGGAGTGAAGTCCGCGCGGCCGGCAAGGAAACGTTGTCGCACACCGCCCACCGCCCCCTCGCTCCCCACGTCCTTGCACGGTTGCAGCTGCGGTACCGGACACCCGCCGCACGGCAACACGAGGCCGGCAGACGACGGAACACGGCAGTACACGCTGAGCACGGCCGGCCCCGGGGCACACGCGGGATCGACGCGGCCCGCCCGCCCACCGCGCAAACCCGCAGCGGGCCAGCACACGACCACAAGCAACAGACCCCCGACAGGGACGGCCCGGCACGCAAACCCCCAGCCCCGGCCCGGAAGCCCGGACCGGACCCGCCCGCACCCAACGGCTCAGCCGGTGGGCACCAGCCGCACACGGCCCACAGAAACCCCCGCCCCCGCCCCCGCCGCGCCAGGCGCGGAGACCGCAGCCCCCGCAGCCAGCCGACCAGCCGCAGCAGCAGACACGGGAGCAGGCGCGGGAGCGGGCGCGGGGGCGGGGGCGGTGAGGTCGTGGCCGGCACTCAGAATGGACCGCTGCAGACGCCGCAGCCGGACCGAGGGCTCCAGACCCAGCTCCTGCACCAGCGTGGCCCGCAGCCGCTGATAGGCATCCAGCGCCTCACCACGCCGCCCCGAACGGTGCAGCGCAAGCATGTACTGGGCATGCAGACTCTCATGCGTGCGGTAGCCATTGACCAGCACCGTCAGCTCGGCCAGCAGCTCCCGGTGCCGGCCCAACCGCAGATCGGCCTCGATCCGCCGGTCCAGCGCACACAGCCGGCTCTCATCCAGCCGCTTGATCTCCATCTGCAACTGCGGACCCGCCTGCACATCCGCGAAAGCCGTACCCGACCACAACGCCAGCGCCTCACGCAGCCGCCCCGCCGCCCCCGCACAATCCCCCGCATCCATCGCCCGATACCCCGCCCCCGCCAACTCCTCAAAAGCCCGCACATCACTCACCCCGCCACCACCACACAGCAGATACCCACCCGGCATCGTCACCAACACCTCCTTGGCACTGCGCACCCCACCCACCCCGACAGGGACGGCCGCGGCCGCGACTGCGGCTTCGGCGGGGACAGCCTCAGGAACAGTTACGGCAGGAACGACTGCACCCGGCCCAGCAGGGGCCGCGACTGCGGCAGGAACGACTGCGGCAGGGACAGCGGCGACTGCGGCGGGGACGGCTGCACCCAGCACGGCGGGGACGGCGGCGGGGGCAGCACCCGGCACGGCCGCGACTGCGGCGGCCACCGGGGCAGGGGCAGGGGCGGCGGCGGGGACGGCCTCCCGGGCCAGCGCGGCAGCGATGAGCTCACGCAGCTGCAGCACATACGTCTGCAACGTCGTCCGGGCACTGCGCGGCGGAGCCGCACCCCACAACTCCTGCGCCAGAACCGACACCGGCACCATCCGGTCCGCATGCAACGCCAACAACGCCAGCACCTGCCGCGGCTTGGGCGCCGTAGGCACCACCGACACCCCGTTCACCCGCACCCCCAGCGCGCCGAGCACCTCAACATCCACAGCGTCCCCCAGAAAGTGGTAGTTACCGCCCGCAGCCACGCCACACACGGAGCCGATCCCCTTTACCGCACCCAGATTCAAATAGATTCCACGACCCCTGTCAATACAAAACCGCGTAGCTGGTTTCTAGCAGCGCTGGAGCCCACCTCCGGCCATCCACCCACCCCCCTCAAGCAGATCTTGAGAAACCACCAGACCAGACACCAGGAACCAGGCACACGCACACCCCCCACCCCGCACCCGGCACCCGGAAGCGGAACCATCGGCTGAGGGCTGGCCCGACGGCTCGGGAGCCCCGCGGCCAGCAAATGCACGGCCAAGCCCCCCAGCTCCCGGCTTCCTCCCCCAGCGGGACCAGCCGAGTCAAATAACTCGGCCCAGTCCGGGCGAGACGGCCTGGCCCGGCCCGCACACCACGCGTCAAACCAGGGGCAGCCAATCGACCCGGATAGGACAGGCCGAACCGGACCAGCCGAACCGGGCGGGCCGGGCGGGGCGGGGCGGGTTGACCAAGCAGGGCAGGGCGGGCCGACCGAGCCGGCCCGACTGGATGGCGCCAGGCCGGGTGGTACGCGTTGGCGGAGTGGATGGCGGCGGCCGCGCCCCGCCCCACATACTCCCGGCACGCACCGAAGAAAACCGCGCAGCACCGCGAGACAGCGACGACGCCTACAACACCCAGGCCGAGCCCAACAGGACGGCGCGCGCCCGGCGGACACGCGCGAGGACCCGAACAGCCCAGACGACGGGACGGACGGACGCGCCACCGGCGTCGGCGAAGGCACCTGCCTTCACTCGGTTGGTGACCGCCTCGCGGTCACGGCCTCACTGCTTGATCCCAGCCGTCACCCGGGCCGGGGTCGTCTCCTACCCAAGCCCGCCGATCGCTCCAGTTCGCTCCGGCCCGCTCCAGTCCGGTCCGTCCGCTCCGGCCCGGTCCCGTCCACTCCGGCCCGATCCGATCCAATCCGAACCGCAGAGTTCGTCAGGCCTCCGTCCGCTTCTCCAAACGGCTGCCACTCGGCACAGTGACGGACATGATGTCGCTGGGGGCGTCCAGGGCGATGCGGTGCCATCGTCCGCGCGGCACAACAGCTGCCGTCCCGGCGGTCAGTTTGATCTGTTCCTCTTCGTCTTCCGGCCGCTGCGGGCGCAAACAGAGGCGTATGCCGCCGGTGAGGCAGGAGACGACCTCGTCCGCAGCGGTGTGGATTTCCCAGTGGTCACCGTGGATGTCGGCGTCGGTCTCCACGTGGAAGGTCATCACCTGCCAGCCGTCCCGCTCAGGGTCGAAGACCGGCTCCTCGGCGCGGACCTCGCCGCCTTGCCCAAGGTGGATGAAGGAACCGTAGAGATCGATCGGAGTAACGGTCATGCCTGAACTTCCCTTCTGCGGCCAGCCTGTTCGGGGCCTGTTGGTGAGTCTGTCTGCGCGGGGTGCACGGGGCGCATGAGGTGCACGACGTGCACGAGTCGTGCGACCTGCGATCGCGCGGCGGGGGCCGCCCCCTGACGGAGCCGGGGGCCTCTGACGGAGGTCCGGGGGCCCCTGACGGAGGCCGGGGGGACGCGTCAGCTGACGGGCGGTCGGCGGTGTGCCCAGGGCAGCTCGAGTTCGAGCGTGCGCGACACCTGCAGCAGCAGGTCCTCCCGCCAAGGCGCGGTGACGAGTTGGACGCCGACGGGCAGACCGGAGGCGGCGTCGTGGTGAAGGGGCAGCGAAATCGCCGGCTGACCGGTCACGTTGAACAGCGAGGTGAACACGGCCAGCGGATAGCTCTTGCGTACGGGCGTCATCGGGTCGTCCCCACTGCCCGTACGCCAGAAGCCGATGGGCGGGGGCAGGCAGGCCATGGTGGGCGTGATGAGTAGGTCGAAACTGCCGACGAACGCTTCGACGATGCGCCGCGACAGCCGCTGGGTGCGCTGCGCGGCCTCCGCGTACGCCCAGGAGTCGACGGCGCGCGCCGCCTCGCGCTGGATCCGATTGTGCGGCTCGATGCGGTCCGGGTCTGCGAGCGGCATGCCTGCGGCTGCGGCGTTCCAGATCGTCATGAACGCGGCGATCAACTCGTCTGTCGGTGGCAGCGGCAGGGGAACGTCCACCACGTGGTGGCCCGCGGCTTCGAGAGTCCGCAGTGTCGTGTCGACCGCCGCCAGGCATGCCGGGTCCACGCTCATCCCGGCGATCGGTGGTTCCACGAGCACTCCGACTCTGAGCCCCGCGGGCGGAGCTGCCGTGAGCGCGTCCGTGAAGGAGCGCTGTGGGGTCGGGGGTGACCACCACGCGGCGGGGTGACAGGCGCCGGGTCGGCGCCGGCGCTCCCGTAGGTCGTGGGCCAACCGGCCACGTCCAGGTAGTCCTTGACCGGGAGCGGGACGCCGTGGAACGCGGGCAGGTCCTGAGGGGATGCGGCGCGTACCACCGCATCGGTCGCCTGTGCCGCGGCTTTGCGGACGTCGTGGTCGGCCCGATGGCAGTACGCGTTGAGACGGGGGTCGAGTGCGTCCATCCGTTGCAGGTAGCTGTCGGCCACCTCGACCGGGCTCACCTCCTTGCGGCGTATGGCCGCGGCGAGCTCGACGGCCGATGTGAACGGATCGATCGGGAGGTGCGTCACGTAAAGCCTCTTCCGGAGCGAGTAGCGGGTGCCCGCTACCCGGTACCGAGGACCGGGTACCAGATAGCGGGTACCAGGTAGAGGAGTACCAAGTAGCGGGGTACCAGGTAGCGGGTAGCGAGATGCCAGTGTTGCCGCGCACCGGCTGCCGGGTCTTGGACGAATGTTCCGACGCGTCGTGAACCCATGGGAGTTGACCCGTAGGCTCAGACCATGGGATCTGCCGAGGGGACTCTCACGCCTGCCGCCAGGTGGGACATCACCACTCCCGCGCAGGCCAGCCGACTGCCGGGTGTTTCCCTGGCCGGGTTCCGTGATCGCACCACAAGCCCCCTCGACCTCCCCGTGATCCCGTATCCGGCCGTCACCCTGGCCATCGACTTGGGCAACGGCCTGATCGTCGACTCCGCCCGTGATCGGCAGCAGGGCGGCAGCGTCCTCTTCGGGCTCTCGCCCGGCGCCGTTCGCGCACGCGGCCAGAACATTGACGCCTTGCAGATACGCCTGTCACCAGTGATCGCGCACACGGTCCTGGGTGCCTCCCTGGAGCCGGGCGGAGAGATCATCTCCCTCGACGCGCTCTGGGGCCGGGGCGGCACTCAACTCCTGGAACAACTACGTGCCGCTGCGTCCTGAGACGAGCGGTTCGCGATCGCCGAGGCAGCACTCGCCCGACGGTACGAGACAGGCCGAGCGGTCGACCCGGAAGTCTCGTACGCCTGGCGGCAGATGGTCCTCGGCCAGGGACGGATCCGCATCGAACCGCTGGCCGCGGAGGTCGGCTGGAGCCGTAAACGGCTATGGGCACGCTTTCGGTCCCAGATCGGCCTCAGCCCCAAGCGCGCCGCGCAGCTGATCCGCTTCGACCACGCGGCCCACCGCCTCGCCGCGGGATACAGCCCCGGCTCCGTAGCGGCGGAGAGCGGCTACGCCGACCAGTCCCACCTGCATCGGGACGTGCTGACCTTCACCGGGGTGACCCCCACGGCCGTTTCGGCCGCGCCATGGCTCGCGGTCGACGATGTCGCGTGGACCGCCCGGGAGCCAGTGGAAGGCACCAAGAAGACAAGCAAAAACGTCAGCCCGTAGAGGGGACCAGCGCGGGCTGGGGAACCGACACCGCCTGCGCGTACAACCGCGCCCCACGATCCGGCGCCAGATCCAGCCGCGCCAGCACCGCCGGCACCGTAATCGCCGGAATCACGTGGTCATACAACACCGAGATCCGCCGCTCCACGTCCGCCAGCCCACACTCCAGCTGCGAAAACAACTGCACACCGTGGAACGACGACACGATCAACTCCGCGGTCTGCCGCGGCACCACATGCGACAGGATCTCCCCCCGCTCCTTCGCCTCAGCCAAGGTCTGCGCCGACAGCTCGATCCACGCCGGCCACGCACTCCCGTAGTGCTCCCGCCCCTGCGGATCCGACGACAACACCGCCCCCGCCCGCACCACCGGATCCCGCGGCAACCGGTGCGCCAGCAACAGCCCCGCGTCCACCCACTCCTGTACCTTCAGCTCCTGTGCCGGCCCCGCAAACGCCACCTGCGCCTGCAGCACTCCCCGCGCTAGAGCCTCCTTCGAATCGAAATGAAAATACAGAGCCCCCTTGGTTACTCCCGCCACCTGCAAAATGTCCGACACCGTCGCCGCCGAATACCCATGCTCGGCAAAGACCGCCGCCGCGGCCTCCAACACCGCCCGCCGCGTCCGAACAGCACGCTCCTGCTGCGCCACCAGAAACCTCCCCTCCACCCAACACCGACACCGGACACACAGCAGACCCTAAAAAGAAACCGCCGTGCACGTACCTTACCCACACCTCCTCCGCCACCCCCCACCCCATAACACCGCGGGGGCCGCCTGCGCTGCAGACAGCCCCCACCACCTACCAGCCGCGCGTCAGCCGTGCCAACCGTGCCAGCCGAACAAACAACCCGTACACGACATGAAGAGGACAAACCCTGACCGGACGGCAGGCCGCCACCCCCACTGCAACCCCTCGCTACACACCCCGCTCAAGCCAGCTCAAGCCAACTGCGCCCGGCCGCCGCCTCCGCGTCCACCCGACGCAGCAACTCCTCGTCGATCTCCCCCAGTGAGCGCACCACATGCCGCGCCCCTGCCCGCTCCATAAGCGGCCGCTGAAAACCGTCCTCGTAATCACTGGGATGCCCGATGAACGCTACGCCCAGCTCCCGCGCCGCGTCCGCGACCCGCGCCACGTCGTCGATGAACACCACCTGGTCCAGCCGCAGCCCGAACACGTCCTCGGTGATCTCCCGGATGCCTGGCCGGAAGTCGTTCGTGCATACGTACCCCGGCGCGTCGAACAACTCCGCCACGTCGCCGAGGTAGCGGTCGAAGTGCGTCCGCTCCAGCCCTCCGTAACACACAGTTGACACTTCCAGCCCGTGCAGCCGCTCGAGCAACTCCCGCGCCCCCGGCAGCACCCGTACCGGATGCTCCGCCACGTACCGCTCCCTCTCCTCGAAGTACGCAGCCAGCAGTTCCTCGGCGCTGCCCCCCAACACCTCCGCGGCCGCCCGCGCCGCCACCAGCTGCGACTGCGACAGCAACGCCTGCTCCAACTCCGGCCCGTACGCCCCGCCCCGCGACTCCACCAGCCGCCGGATGACCGGACCGAAACTGTCGTTCAACAACACCCCGTCAATGTTGACCGCCACCAACCGCACATGGCTCAACCCCGCAGCCGGAGCCGCACCCACGCCAACACCCGCAGCCGCAGCCGCAGCCGCAGCCGCAGCCGCAGCCGCAGCCGCAGCGGCCGAACTCGTCTCGCCCGCGCCAGCTCCGAACGAACCCTCACTACCCGTCATCACAATCACAACCCCACCCTCATCAGCAACAACAAACCCAACACAAACCGAACCTGCACGGTCCGCCGATGCATCCATGCACCCAGGCACCCAGGCACCCAGGCACCCAGGCACCCGTGCATGCATGCACCGACCCGCACTGCACAACACCGCACCGCCCCGCCCCGTCCCCGCTTCCGTCCCCGTCCCGCACCCTCCCGGTCGGCGGCGCGAAAGCATAACAAGGGAACCGGACGCCCTGTTTTCCATCACATTAAGCGGACTGAACAACTCCCCTTTACCTTGAATCCCGAACTCTCGCCCCGCCCCCGCACACCCCGCACTTCCCCTCGCCCGACCCCGATCCGCCCTCCCACCAGGGGCGCAACTACCCAGTGTCACTAAATCCCGAAACCCCACCCCTGGCCGGGTAACCGCAACAGCGGAATACCAGAATCCGAATAATGTTCCGAGGCACCGCGTGTAATCACCATCAACCCTTGAAAAGGAAACCGGTGGGTATGTATGTTATGGCGTCACTTTCATTTCACCTCCGGGGGAGAGGTTCATGAACAGCAGTCTCGTACTGTCGAAAGACGTCCAGGACACCCGCACCACCTCCAGCACGACAACAGAGGGCACCACAGACGGCTCCACCGCCATCACCACAGAGGGCACCACAGACGGCTCCACCCCTCCGGCCCACGCCACTCGCCGGACCAGTACCACCGGCGCGGCATCCGCCCCGCCCCGCCTCACCACCACCGTCCCCGCCGAGTACGTGCACCGCGCCGCCCTCGCCGAGGTCTTCCTCACCGGCTGCGAGAAGACCGGCCCCGAGAGCTACACCCTCACCGGCCAATGGCCCCGCGCCCACACCTTCTTCACCACCCTCGACGGACGCCACGACCACCTCCAGGCCTGCGAAACCCTCCGCCAGACCGGCATCTACCTCGCCCATGCCGAACACGGGATACCCCTCGGCCACCACTTCGTCATGCAAGACATGACCGTCACCACCCACCCCGAGCACCTCACCATCGGCAGCACCCCCACCAACCTCACCCTGCACACCACCCTCTCCCGCCCCAGCCGCAGCCCTCAGTTCACCATCACCCTCACCATCACCAACCCCAAAAACCAGATCCTCTCCACCGGCTACGGCCACTTCACCTGCATCTCACCCGCCGCGTATCGCCGCATGCGCACCTCCGGCAACCCCCACGACACCACCGACCCCACCACACACACCCTCAAGGCCCTGATCCACACCCCCACCCACCAGGACCCCCACCTCTACGGCCGCACCCACTCCCGCGACCTCGTCCTCACCCCCACTCACCAGCCCCACATCTTCCGGCTCAACCCCCACCCCCAGCACCCCGTCCTCTTCGACCACGACGGCGACCACCTGCCCGGCATGGTCCTCATAGAGGCCGCTCGCCAAGCCACCCATCCGCACCCCCCGACCACCCACCTCACCCACACGCACACGACCTTCCACCACTACGTCGAACTCACCTCCCCCACCACCGTCACCGCCACTCCGCCCACCCACACCCACAACACCACCACGCACACCGTCACCACCCACCAGAACAACCGCCCCACCCACACCACCACCCTCACCCACACCCACCTCTAATCAGGCCCCAGCACCCCAGCGCCGAATTCAGGAACGCGCGCTGGAACAAGCGGGACGAGGCGGGAACAGGCAAGGACAGGCAAGGACAGGCAGGGACAGGCAGGGACAGGCGAAAACGACTGCCGCCGAGAGCAGGCTTGATCATCTCCATTCACCTGCAGTTCATTCAGCTCACCCACGGTTCAGCCGTTGAGAATGAGCCATGACTCAGGTAATGGGAATTGATCAGTTCGCCACACGTAGCAATTCGCAGCCAAGAAGGAAGCGGGCCGACTCTCCGTCGGCCCGCCATCAGTAGTCCTCCCAGCCCGCGCGCTCCGCCCTTCCTGCCTTCCTGGTCCGCGTGCCTTTACTGCGCCGCGTCCTCCGCGAGTTGATACAGCTCCGGCACGGACACCTTGATCGGCTCTTGCGTGGTCCGGGCTATGACGACCACCACCGGCTCGTCCGGGTCAGGGTTCTCCTCCCGGTGCGGGACGAACGGAGGGACCAGGAAGAAGTCTCCGGGTCCCGCGGCGACCCGTACCTCCTTCGTACCGTCGTGGTAGACGAACACGGGGTGGCCGCTGACCACATAGATGCCCGCCTCCGATGCGCCGTGGTGATGGTTGTCCGTCGCGCTGAGCGGTGGGTTCTCCACCAGACCCATCCAGAGCTTCTTCGAGCCGACCGTGCCTCCGCTGACGGCCGCATGGCCGTCCAACTCACCGGCTCGGACATGGTGGACGCGGTTACCGGGCGCACCGGACGCGTCGGCCGCGCTTCGTTGCGTGCTGTCTCCTGTGGCGGTACTCATGCTGCAACTCCCTCTGTCGCCAGTCCTCTTGACTAGGCATCAGCCTGCCGGTGGCCGGTGCGGCACAGCAACAGAAGTTGCCGGAACTGCAAACGCTCGTGGATGGTGAGGCGTCCGGATGTCTCACATACGATTGACGCTCCGCCTGTCCTTGCCCGGTCGGGTGTCTCGACGGGTTACGAAGACCATGTGGCGTCGTGATCTAGCCTGTCTTTGAACCCTATGGCGGCGCACCGAGCAAGGGCAGCAGGACTGGCTGTGGCCCCGAGGACTCGTCTCGGAACCTTCGGCATAGATTCGGAACCTTCGGCATAGATTCCAAGACGGGTTGTGAGCGTCTACAAAACGTCCTGGAGTCCCTCGTCTGGCTGCGCCGTCTCGCGGTGGATGCGCTGTGGCGGCATCGTGGTCCGGTGTGTGTCGACGAGTTGAGGAACGGTTTGGTGGGATGCGGTTGCTGATGACGCCATGTCGTCGCTGGTGATCAGGGGCTGCTGCTGTCGTGCCCCTCTTCTTCGTGGGGATTTTCTGGCGGCCTCGTGACGTATGCACGCTCGACTCGTAGCGGGCCCGGCCAGCTTCAGGCTCCCAGCTCCCTGCCTGGGACCACCTCGGAGTGCCACATGCCCTCGACATGAAGAATGCCCACCTGCGGGGCGGCACCATAGTGGCGGACCGCCGACCGTGGCTGCTGCGGCCCGCGCCACCCAGGGAGTATGCGTGCTCGATCCTCACGAACAGCTCTGCTCGCAGCAGCAGGCCGAGAAGAATATTCGTGCTGTCTTTCCCGAGGTGCGGCAATATCTCGCCGGTGTCCTCGACACTTACAGCCCTCATCACGAGTCCCTGCACTCCGCTCTGGACGTGCTGCTCACCCAGGGCAGGCCCACCCCTCTGGAGCTCTCGCTGCCGCTGCTCGTGCATGCGGCGATCAGCGGCGAGGCGCGGCCCGCGGTCCCGGTGGCCGCGGTGCACGCGCTGTGGTGGCGGGCCGCCAACGTCTTCGACGACTTCGTCGACGGCGATGAACCACCCCTGCACGGCACAGCACCTGGCGTAGCCATGGTGGCGGCCCTGGAGGGCGGCTATGGGCTGCCGCTGCGGGCGCTTCAGGCAGCCCCCTTGCCCGGTCCGTTGCGCCAGCGCCTGATGCAGGACTACCTCGACGGCTGGACCTGTGCCATCGACGGGCAGATCGCCGACGTCCGCAACCATCCGCAAGAGGTGAGCACCGAGGAAGTGCTGGAGGTTTACCGCAACAAGAGTGCCTCGATCTACGAGATGGCATGCACCATGGCCGCACGTCTCGCCCACGGCGGGCAGGCCTCATCGCCTCCCCGGCCGTCTGACTCGCTCGACCCGGGCCGCTTGGCAGCGCCGGCCACCCACACAGGCATGTCCGACGTCCACGCGCACCAGTCGGTTACCGCGTGGGGCGAGTTCGGCCACCTCCTGGGGCTGCTCGCTCAGTTTCGTAACGACCACGACGACCTCCTGGACGGAGATCGCGAAGACCTGCGCAACGGGACAGCCACCTACCTGCTCGTCCACCTGCTCAACACCGCTCCCACCGCCCGGGAGCGAGCACTGGCCCTGCTGCCCCAAGCCGCCGGATCAGACGACAAACGCCAGGAACTGGCCCACATGATGCTCACCGCAGACGTCGTCGGCCCCTACAACCAATTCCTCACGAGCCTCAACAGCCGGGCACACGCCCTGCTGGACACCCTCGCCCCCGCGCCACCCTTCACCGACTGCCTCAGAGCCAGAGTCGAGGCAGAGACCAGCCTGCTGACGCCGACCTGCCCAGCCTGAGAACCCATCCTTGTACCTCTGCGAACCGCGCACAGCTCCGCGGTGCAGGGCCCGGAACTGGCGACCGTCCGCCTTGCGCCTTCCGTCGTGGGCCGAGCAGCGGCATCTGTACACGCCCACCCACCGGTAGGACTTCAAGGTGTTGTAAGGCACGTCCGCCGGCCACGGATCGGCCGCCGTGGTCCTGCATCGGGCACACCTCCAAGGCTCCGTCGCCGATGATGAACTGACTCTTCGGCAACTCCTCGACCGCGTCACGCAGCCGTGCCACGATCCGCTCGTACCGGTCCGCGCTGATGCTGCCGACCATCTGCGAACTGGGCACCACAACCCACGCCCTGCCAGGCCGGAGCACGACGCCCGCGGCCGTGAAGCCGTGCGGAATTCCGACCCGCCCGGTATCGGCAGAATCCGCCCGCTGGCCCAGCCCCGCAAAGGCGTACCGACGGTGAAGTTTCCCGTCGACGACGCGAGTCGTATCGCCGACCTGGAATGGTCGGACGTCAATACCGCCCGGGCTCCGTGGAAGAACATCTCCGGGCAGGGGAAGGGAATGCGGGGCACGGATGTGCTCCAGCTCAACAGGGCCTACCTGGGGCGGGTAAGGCGTACGGCAACACCACGTACCGGCGGATGATCACGGCACACGAGCTCGGGCACGCCCTGGGGTTCTGCCACAAGAACCCCAGGGCCTACCACTCGTTGTTGGCACCGAACACGGTCGACATGCCGTCCAGCGGCAGGCCGACGAAACGAGACCGGAAGAACTACCACGCGTTGTGGGGCTGAAGGGCAGAACCATGAGTGATCTACTCCGCCGCCTGGCGGTCGCCACCGCGGGCATGACGGTGGTCGCGGCCGCCGTCTGGAGCGCGTACGGCCTCACCGGGCTCGAGGACGGTGGCGGTCCCGGGGAGGCGGTCACGCTCTACGACCCTCGCGACGCCCGGCAAGTGGCGGGGACCGCCGACGACGTCTTCACAGGCACGGTCGTGGGACACGGCGGGGAGCGTGACGTGTACGGCGTTCTATCCGACCTGTACGCCGTCCGCGTCGGCCGGGTTCTCAAGGGGCAGCTCCGCGGCACCGTCGATGTCAGCTACGAGCAGGGGCGCGAGCCACTGCCCGCGGGGTCCTCCTACGTCTTCGCCACCGGGCGCGTGCCGGACGGGGGCAGCAATGCGGTTCTCCTGGAAACGATCCCCGACCCGGTCGGCGGTCCGGGCGGTCCGGGCGGTCCGGCCGACGCTTCAGCGACCGTCTCCGCCCAAGCCGTGTCCGCCCAAGCCGTGTCCGCCCTCGCCGCGACCGTCGGCCGTACTGTCGCGGAGCACTGGGCCTGGGCCGTCCGCCACGAAATCGACGTCTCACCCCTCTGATCCGCGTCCGACTGCCGTACGCCGTCGCATCCGGAGGGGCCGTGCTGACGGATCCCGAAGGCACCGAGTTCTGCGTCCTGGACAGCCCGTACCCGGCCCGCATTGGTCAGCTGTTGTGGGGCAGGAGAAATCGAGCGACAGCACCTGAACCGTGACACAGCTCTCCCTAACCGTGACACAGCTCTCCCTGCCCCTCTTCCCTCGACGGGATCACGGACCATACTGGTCGGGCCCCGATCACCTACAGAACGAATCCATGGCCAAGAACAGCAGCTCCTCGACCACCGTCCCCGACACCGCGTGGCTGGGGCGCGGGCGCCACCTCGGGCCCGAGCCCGAGCAGGATGTCCGGCGCAACCTGATCGCCCTCAAGGCGGCCGGGGTGCTCGACGACTTCCTGGATCTCGACCCTGCGGAGGCGGCCCGCTCCACCGTCCTGCATCCTCGGGACGAGTCCGCCGACCCGGGCCCCTCGGCCCGTCGGCTCTTCGAGGCCCGCTGGCACGTGACCGACGACGTGACGGTGCGCGCCCAGCTGACCACGTACGACGCCGAGACCCGGCGCAAGGACGGCGAGGGTGGTGTCACCTGGGTCCTGGCCGCCGAGGCCGAGCAGGTGTGGGACGCGCACTGGCCCTCGCCCGCCACCATGTTCTGGCCCGACAGCAACCAGGTCCCGTGGGACCACGACGTCACGTCCGACCTGCGGCTGCGGTTGACGAATCACCTGCCGAAGGACGACGACGAGCTGCGCCACCTGCTGCGGGACTGCACGCGCCAGAGCTGGTACATCCATGTCGTCGTGCACGAGGCGATGACGCCGGACGCGAAGGGGCAGCAGCCGGTCTCGACGTTTCTGCCGCCGAGCCTGCGCCACCAGGTCGTCGAGCACCGGGGCACGCCGGAGCAGGCGCAGATCGCCGACTTCGCGATGAAGCGGGAACTGAGCGTGCGGATGCCCCGCGGCGGCGCCGTCGTCCTCCCCACGGCGCCGCCGAGCCCGGAGTACGACGCGGAGCGCTTCACCGTACGCACGGTCTTCCTCGACGGTTCCGAGCCGACCCAACTCCTCGACAGGATCAAGGAGTTCGCCGCACTCCCCCGCCCCCTCCCCGCCGAGGCCGAGCAGGCCCTCACGCGGCTGCGCCAGGGCTGGCACCTGCTCACCCCGGACGAGGAACTGACCCACGCCCAGGACATGGTCACCAAGTACGCCGAGGCCCTCGACGCCATGACGACCTCGCGTGACCTGTACCGCGAGGCGGCCGAAGCCGCGCAGGCCGCGTTGGCCGAGGTGACGGGCGGCGACGGTGCGCCCCTCACGACGGCCGCGCCGGGGCAGGACAAGCCGGACGGGAGCTCGGGCCCCGGCTCGGGCTCTACGCTGAGCGCCTTCACCAAGGCGTTCGGCCGCTTCCGGGAACCGAAGAAGTAGGCGGCGGGTACGCTCCACGGCCAACGTGTTCGGAGGGCAACACCACGCCTTCCCCGTCATCGAGCGCGGGCGCGGTCGCGGGCGCGTAAATTCCGTGCGTACGGAGCCATACAGATCCGTATACTCGTTCGAGCTCAGAGAACAGAACGGGGGATCGAAGTGAAGCTTGCCGAAGCACTCGCAGAACGTGCTGAAGCGACGCGTCGCGTCGAACAGTTGCGATCGCGCGTCGTCAGCAGCGCGCGCTACCAGGAAGGCGAGACGCCTCCCGAGGACGCGGCCCAGTTGCTGGCCGACGCCGGTGAGGTGCTCGACCACCTGGAGTCGCTGATCCGGCGGATCAACCGGACCAACGCTTCCGTCGATCTGGGCGAGGTCGGCACCCTCACCGACGCGCTCGCACGCCGGGACGTACTGCGGCTGCGCCACTCCGTGGTCACCGCGGCCGCGGACGCGGCGGCGGGCACGGGCGACCGGGGGTACGGACGACAGCTGCGGTCCGAGCTCCTGATGCTCTCCGCCCTTCCCGTCGCGGAACTGCGCGGCCAGGCGGACGCGCTCGCCCGCGACATCCGCGAGATCGACGTGCGCATCCAGCGCGCGAACTGGGAGGTCGACCTGCTGGACTGAGCCAGTGCAGCAGTGCAGCAGTGCAGAAGATGATGGGGAGCAGGTAGCTGTTCCGGAGGCGTGCACACACCGAGGGCCGGCGGTTTCCGGCCCACTCCTGGCGCGTGAAGAGCAACGCGGGGGTTCGACTCCCCGATAACAGTGCAGCTCAGCACCGCGTACAGGTGACAGTGCACCATGCACAGCACATCACCACGTGCAGATCCGGGCAGTGAGGGCGGGTTCGGGGCACCCCCATCATCGCGCCCCCTCAGGGGTATTTGCGTGTTCGCGCCGGTCCAGTCTCACAACTGGCCCACCTGCGTGATCCGCTCGTCCCCGAGACTCCGCTGGACGTCCTCCAGAAGGACGCCGAGGAGTTCGGTGAGTCGGGCCTGCTGCTCGGCGGTGAGGCCGCTGATCAAGTCGGCCTCCCTGCCCAGCACTTCGTCCACCGTCGCCTCCACGAGCGCGTGGCCCGCTTCGGTCAGGGTGACGTCGACCGTACGCGGCCTGCCCTCTCCAGGGCGGCGGGTGACAAGGCCTTCGCGTTCCGCGCGGGCCACACGCTGTGAGACCGCGCCCGCCGTCACCATGGAGAGGCGGCCCAGTTCACGGGTGGTCAGGGTGTAGGGCGTACCGCTGCGGCGCAACACGCTGAGCAGGTCCAGCGTCGCAGTGTCCACGTTGGCCCGGGCAAGGACCCGCCGCCGATCGTCGCCGAAGAGCTTGGCAAGCTGCCAGATCGGCGTGACGATGCCGATCGACGTGGCGGGGGTGCCGGGGCGCTCGCGCTCCCACGCGGCGGCGATGTCCCGGGCGGTGTACGCGGCGGTCCCGGCCGCCTCAGAAGCGCCGCCCCCACCCCCGACTCCCCCGGCGCCCCCAGCTCCCCCGGACCCCGCCGCGCCGCCCGTCGTTCTCCCCGCGCCCATGCCCACGTCTGCCGCCTGCCTCTCGCTCTCGGAACCCGCGGAGCTCTCGGAACCCGCGGAGCCCTCGGACCCCAGAGCCGTCAGAGCCCTCGAAACCTTCAAACACCAATGGTACGTTGTCGTTTAGCCCTAAATTTAGGCCTCAACGGATGTTGGAGTACAGCTTATGGCACGCACCATCCTGATCACCGGCGGCGGCACCGGCATCGGCCGCGCCGCCGCCCGCCTCTTCGCCGAGCAAGGGGATTCCGTGTTCGTCACCGGGCGTCGCCGCGAGCCCCTCGACCGGCTGGCGGCCGAGATCGGTGTACGCGGCGTGGTGTGCGACCACACCCGCCCCGAAGCGCTGATCGCCCTCCTCGCCGAACTGCCGGAGCACGTCGACGTCCTCGTGAACAACGCCGGCGGCAACACCGACTTCGACGGCGAGAGCAGCACAGGGCTCACCGTCGGCGAAGAAGCCGACCTCGTCGCGTACGCGGAGGCCTTCCGCGCCAACCTCGACGCGAACCTCGTCAGCGCCGCGCTGACCACCAGGGCCCTGGACGGGCGGCTCGCGGACGGTGGCGCGGTCGTCCACATCGGGTCGATCGCCGCGTCCCGGGGTTCCGGCGCCGGTTCCTACGGCGCCTCCAAGGCCGGGCTCGCCTCCTGGAACCTGGACCTCGCCCGCACGCTCGGGCCGCGCGGTATCACCGCCAACGTCGTCGCGCCCGGTTACATCGCGGACACCGAGTTCTTCCGGGACCAGCTCGCCGACGAAAGGCGTGAGCAGCTCGTGGCGGCGACTTCGACGGGCCGCGCGGGCTCGCCGAAGGACATCGCGGAAACGGTTGCCTTCCTCGCCTCTCCCGGGGCCCGCCACATCACCGGTCAGGTGCTGCACGTCAACGGCGGCGCGCATATGACCAGTTGAGCGCATGTCCCGGAGTCGGCCGACGGAGCCCCGTTCGGCGCACCTGCTCCGCCGACGTACATCGTTGCCGTGAACTCGTGTGCGGAACGGCGCCGTTGCGGCGTAGGTTGTGCGTTGATCGGACCACGCCACGGTTGAAAGGCTGACGGTTCTCATGACCGACCACGCCACGACGCCCGGTCCTGCGCCGCACCAGAAGATCGACACCTCGGTGCCGCACTCGGCCCGGATCTGGAACTACTGGCTGGGAGGAAAGGACAACTACCCTGTCGACCGGGCGGCCGGCGACGCCTACAGCGCCGTCTTCCCCGGCATCGCCACCGTGGCGCGCAGCAGCCGTGCCTTCCTGCGCCGCACCATCACGCACCTGGTCACCGAGGCGGGCATCCGGCAGTTCCTGGACATCGGGGCCGGGCTGCCGACGGTGGACAACACCCACGAGGTCGCCCAGCGGCTCGCCCCGGAGTCCAGGATCGTATACGTGGACCACGACCCGATGGTCCTCACCCACGCCCGCGGGCTGCTCACCTCCACCCCCGAGGGCGCGACCGCCTACGTCGACGCCGAGCTCTCCGACCCCGACCGCATCCTGGCGGCGGCCGCGGAGACGCTGGACCTCACCCGCCCGACCGCCCTGATCCTCAGCAACATCCTGGGGCACATCGCCGACTACGACCAGGCGCGCGCGATCGTCGCGCGGCTCCTGGACGGCCTGCCGTCCGGCGGCTACCTCTCGATCAACGACGGCTCACGCGGCATCGACAGCGCCTACGAACGGGCGCAGGACGCCTACAACGAGACCGGCGCCGTCCCGTACTTCCTGCGCCCCGTCGACAAGATCGCGGCGTTCTTCGACGGCCTCGAACTCCTTGAGCCCGGCGTCGTCCCGGTCCCCTTCTGGCGCCCGGAGGCCGGAGCTCCCGCCGCGGAGCCCATCGGCGAACACGGAGGCCTCGCCCGCAAGCCGTAACCGTCCTCGTCAACCGTCCTCGTCGATCGTCCCCGTTCAGACGGTTCCGAGGTCCGACGAGTACCAGTGCTCGGGCCGCAGGTAGTAGACCGCCTGCTCACCGTGGTCCTTGGAGGCGAACTCGATGTACGGCTCGACCTTGTCGGGCGCGAGGTAGCGCGCCGAGATCTCCCGCAGCTGCTCGATGGTCGCCTCCTCGGTGCGGACCACGGGACCCTCCACGGAGACGTACCGGATGGTCGGCTCCAGGCGATCGACCATCAGCGAGAAACGTCCCGCGGCGGCGATCAGCTGCCCCTTCTTGGAGTGGCGGCCCGTCATCACCCAGAGCTCGCCACCCGGGGCGTACTGGTACCAGATCGGCAGGGTGAGCGGCGCCCGGCCGTCCTCCGCCGTCACGGCCAGCGCTCCGATGTGCGGCTCGGCGAGGAACAGTTCGCGCTCTTCGACGCTCAGGGGCATGCGGGTCTCCTTGTTGAGCGGTACCGGATGGTGGCAATTGTCTTCAACTCGCCCGCCACGAGGCGTATTCCGTCTCCCTGCGCGTCGCTTACGTATGACCTGTCGGCCGCCGAGTTCACTCGTTCGGGTGGTGGAGGGGTGGCCTCCGTGCACGGTGCCGGGCGGGTCCGGGAGCCTTGGCACGAGCCATCGTGCGCATGGAGGGCAGGGAGGCCGAGGGGTCCGGGGGACACGTCTGCGGCCCGCTGCCCGGTCGGCCGGTCGGTCTGCCGACCACCCTGTTCCTGTGAGGATCGGCGCCACACCCGTACGGGTCTCCTGACTCGTACGAGTTCCCTGACTCGTCTGACAGGAGAGTCACATGGCCGCGCCCCCACCGCCCGAGCCGTACCGGCTGCTACGGGCGACCGACCTGCTCGATCTCCACTTCGCGTTCCTGGGTCTGCGACTGGAACGCCCCCTCCTCGGACCACGGCGGCTGGTGCGCAAGGAACCCGCGCAACCCGCCTTCCTCGTAGTCACGTTCGGCCCTCAACACGTCGCCGAGCAGGCCTTCTTCGAGATCAGCCCCGGTCTACCGGAAACGGCACGCGCCGGAAGCGAGCCGCACAAGCCGCCGCCCGTCGCCTCGCGCATCGGCGGACGCAGCCTGCTCGTGTTCTCCGTCGCCGCCGACGTCGTCATCGAGTACACCGAAGCGGGTCTGCTCACGGCCATGCGGACCCTGCCGCTCCACGTCGTGGACGCCGCGCGGGAGCCCGCCTCCGCGGCCCATCTGGCGCACACCGTGGCCGACCGCCCCGTCGACGTGTTCCAGGCCCTGCGGCTGGCCCGGACAACTGCGGAACTGGCCGCCCGACACGGCCCCGCCCGGCCCGCCGACTCCCGCGCCACGCCCCCTACGGGCATCCCGCACGCCTTCGCCAACCCCGCCCCCGAGAACCCCCTGGCCGACGCCGCCAACCCCCGTACCGGCATCGAGCTCCCCTACCGGCTGCTGCTCTCCCCGCCGCAGTCCGCGACCTGGACGCACCCCACCGCGCTCCCCGACCCGGACGGCCGCGTCGAGCTCTGGCACACCCGGATGCCGGCCGGTCACGCCCGCGCGGTGTGGACCCGCGACCCCGGATTCGACCCGGCCGACCCCCGCGCGCTGCCCGCCGGGGGCAACGAGTTCACGATGGCGCTCGACCGCAAGGACCGGTCCTCGGTCGTCCATCTGAGCTCCAACCGGAACCTGCCCGGCGGCTTCACGCCCGCGCCGCTCGACGTCGACAACCTCGTCCTTTCCGCCATGGGCGGCTGGCTCGACTCGTTCGGCCGCTGGGACCGGCCGCCGGTCGAGCCATGGGCGGCTGGCTCGACTCGTTCGGCCGCTGGGACCGGCCGCCGGTCGGCTTCGACGTCACGCAGTGGCGGCACCGTGCCGCGCTGGGCCGTGATCACTACGTGCGCGTCATGTACCGCGGCCGCCTGTGGCCGTTCGGGCATCTGGCGGATTTGGTCAAGGTCACCGAGCGCAAGTTCGACCACGCGCGTCCGGACCGGGCCGCCTATCTCAACCAGCGGTTCTTCATCATGGTGCGCGAGCCTGTGCGCAGTTACGGAGCGCCGGAGGACAACGCCGATCAGCGGCGGCTGCGGCGGCTCTTCCCGTTCAGCAGCGTCCGGCTGCTCACCCTGGTCACGCCTGATCTGGAGACGCCGCGGACCATCCCCGGACTCTCCTCCACCGGCGGTGACCCCAACGAGAAGCTCGCCTTCTTCCCTGTGTCGGCCACCGAGGATCCCTTCCAGTTCCAGGTGAGCATGCTCGACCTGGAGGGGCGTCTCCTGGAGTTCCGTACGCCGATGGCGTTCGTCGGCAAGCTCGTCCACGAGAACAAGGCCGACGTGCAGGTGATCGTCGACCACTACCGGAGCCTCGTCCCCGAACCGTCCCCCGGGCCACCGAACCTGAACGACCCCGCCGTCCGGCGCGCCGTCGCCGACGTGCGCGGCCAGTCCATCGCGTACGCGCCGAGCCGCAAGCCCGGCGACACGGCGCTCTCCACCGGGCAGCTGATCTGGGGCGCCGCGACCACCGAGGCCATCCTGGACCTGGACCCCACCGATCACCCGCGGTTCGTGCCGACCGTGCGCTGGGCCCGGGCCGTGATCCCGGCACTCAGCCAGTTCGGCGGCTTCGGGACCGACCAGCCGCAGTCGGTGTTCTACCCCGAGCCGTATGTGCGGGACGCCTTCACCGAGGCGAACAAGGGGCAGGTCTTCGTCGAGCTCGTCACGCCCGTGGACCTGACGTTCCGCGGCTCGGGGCAGACCTCCGGCGCCCTCGCCCAGCCCAACTTCCCCGTCGCCGGGCTCTCCCGGCTCACCGGTCCTGTCGCCGCGGCACAAGGGACGGCGGCGGGCTCAGCAGCGGGTGCCGGGCCCGTCGACAAGTGGGCCAAGCTCGCGCAGGGCCGGTTCAATCCCCTCGACTACTTCGGGGAGCTGGCCGGGGCCAAGCTGTTCGGAATGTTCCCGCTCACCGAGATCCTGAGCGAGATCGGCCTCGACAACCTCAAGGCGCCGAACTTCTTCACGGCGACGGTCGACGCGGTCACCGGCTTCCTCGGCGACCTCCTCGGGCTGCGCGATCTGCTCACGTCCGTCGAGGAACAGTTCCCCGGGACGGTGGACGCGGTCCTTCGCGTGACCGATGCCGCGGCGCTCTTCGCACAGACCCTCGTGGACTACATCGTCGGCCAGTTGGCGCGGGCAACGGCCTCCACCGCCGTTGAGGAATCGCCTGACCCCACCACCATCGAGGAGGTCGAGAACGCCTTCGACGCGTTCGCCGACGCCCTCGCCGCGCTGCGCGTCGCGCTGCCCGCCGGGGTCGACACCGGCGTACGGCAGCTGCTCGGCCGGATCGCCGAGCAGGCCGCCACCTGGGACAGTGCCGTCGGCCGGGCCCTCGCCCTGAAGAAGGCGATCGAGTTGGCCGCGCTCGGCGCTAAGTTGCCCGACGTGGTCAACTCCCGGTTGCAGTGGCAGCCCGACATCAAGGCGTGGACGCCGGGCAAGCCGACGCCGACCAGGGCCGAGGACGCCGTGTTCTGGCCGACGGGGAAACTGACGCTCGTCACCGACCTGCGCGGCTCGCTGCGCCCGGACGTGCCGCAGGCCGCCGACGTCACCTGCACCCTGGGCAGGTTCGACCTGCGCATGGTGCCCGGGTTCGACGCGGTCGTGCTGCACTTCGACGAGATCCGGTTCAGCATGCGCGCCGGGCAGAAGCCGGACGTCGAGGTGAAGTTCGGCGGCGTCGACTTCGTGGGGAACCTCGCCTTCGTCCAGACCCTGCGCAACATCATTCCGCTCGACGGCTTCAGCGACCCGCCCGCCATCACGGTCGACGGATCGGGCATCCACGCCAACTACTCCATGCAGCTGCCGAACGCGGCCGTCGGCGTCTTCAGCCTGGAGAACCTCTCCCTCAACGCGGTGCTGTCCGTCCCGTTCATCGGCGACACACCGCTCCAGGCCGGGTTCGCGTTCTGCCGCCGTGAGGCGCCGTTCCGCCTCACCGTGTCGATGCTCGGCGGCGGGGGCTACTTCGGAATCGTCCTGAACCCCAAAGAGATCGCCGTGCTGGACGCGGCCCTCGAGTTCGGGGCCGCCGTGTCGATGAACTTCGGGGTGGCGAGCGGCAGCCTGTCGGTGATGGCCGGGATCTACTTCCGGCTCGACCTGGCGCAGAACAGCGTGACGCTCGTCGGCTATCTGCGGGCGCGCGGCGAGGTCGACGTCCTCGGCATCGTCTCCGCCTCCATCGAGCTGTACATGGAGCTGGGCTACAAGGACGGGTACGCGATCGGGCGGGCCACCCTGACGATCAGCATCGAGATCGGCTTCTTCGAGACGTCGGTGACGATCAGCTGCGAGAAGAAGTTCGCGGGCAGCGGCACCGGAACCGCCGCGTTCGCCGGGGACGCGCCTCGCCCCGCCATCACTCCGCCCACCTTCGTCGATCTGATGTCCCCGTACCCCGACCCGGTGACCGGCGCCCTGATCGATCCGGTCCTCGACTACTGCACCGCGTTCGCGGAGGTGGACTGATCATGGACAGCATCCGTTGGACCGTGCTTCCCGACGGCGTCGCCGACGCGGACACGGTACGTGTGTCCGTGCTCGTCAGCCCCAGCCTCACCGGGATCGGCGCGCTCGGTCAGTCCGCGTACTTCGCGAAGTGGCCGGAGCGGCTGGCGGCGCTTCTCCCGTCGCTGTGGCTGGAGTTCAACAGTCCGGCGGGCACGCGTGTGACCAGCCTGCGGCCCACGGGCCGCTATCCGGCCGCCGACCTCGCCCTGTGGCGGACCCTGTTCGACGACTCCACCTTCGTACGCCCCCCACAGCCGCCGCCCACCGCGCTCGCCGCGGACGAGCGGCGCACGCTGCGCTCCTACCCGGGCAAGCTGGTGCACGACGAGGTGACCGGGCTGTACGAGGCGATCGCCGTGCACACCACGCAGAGCAGGCTGCGTACCGCTTGGGCCCGGGAGGAACGGGCGTTGTGCGAGGAGCCGCCGACGGACCACCGCGGCTGGGAGCTTCCCGCGCTGTTCCGGGTGGCCGACCTGATCCCGGACCGGGTGCTCGAACTGGGCCGCAACCCGAAGGACGGGTACGCGGTGCTGGAGGAGGTGCTCCGTCCGCGCGGTGTCCGCGCGGCGGACGACGACGGGCACAAGCCGCGCTTCATGGACCGTACGAGCGGGGCGTACTCCGACGACAAGCGGATGCTGCCGCTCGCCGAGGCGGCCAGGTTCTACGACCGGGGCAAGGCGCCGTCCGTGCCCGGGCTCGCGGAGGAGCCCGCGCACCGGATCGACTTCCATGAGGCGTGCGGGCTGCTGGGCGACTATCCGGAGCTGCAGCGGCGGTTCGGGCTCGTGCTCGATCTGAGCTTCGCGATGCCGGCGGGGGTGGTGGACGGGGCGCAGGTGCGTGTGCACTTCGACGACGGGCTGCCCGAGGCGGGCGTGCTCAACGCCCCGGGCAAGTGCCCTTGGACGCGCATCCGTTACACGCGGGGCAACGTCTTCGAGGCGGCCGCCGTGGACAGCGGGGTGATCAAGGACCGCATGCTGGACCTCGGCGACCCCGAGCTCTGGCACCTCACCGAACTCGACGTGGACGGGGCGGCCCTCAAGCACGTCGACTACGCACGCACGATCGACACCCTGTGGAACGGCGACCGGCTGCCCCCGGGCGCTCGATCAGTGGCCCAGCAGGTGTCGGGCACCGGCACCCCCGCGGCCCGCGGCGCCGGAATCACCCTGCTGCACACCGACCGCGACCGGCACCTCGCCGGGCTCATCGGTGCCGACGTGGGCCGGCAGGTCGACGCGTCGGAGACCGTCCTGACCGCCGTGGACCTGCTGCGGGGGTACCGCGTCGACATCGGCGTCGTCGACCCCGCCACCGGCCGCATCGCGCAGTGGCGTTCGTTGCTGCGCCGCCGGGGCCGCTACACGGTCCGTCGTCCGGGACAGCAGCCCGTCGAGATCCGGGGAGTGCGTCCGGACGAGGGGCTGGTGCGGTCCAGCGCGGTCACCGTCGACGCGGCCGACGACCGGCAGCTGTACGGGCACCAGGCCGTGCTCGGCTGGCACGGCTGGAGCCTCGCTGCGCCGCGCCCGGGCCGGACCATCGGCCTGGACGACCGGCCGGAGGCACCGGCGCCGCCCGTGTCGCCGGACGTGCCGCTCGACACGAAGTTCACCGCGGAGCCGGGCTCGCTGCCCGCCCTGCGGTTCGGCCGCACCTACCGGATGCGCGCCAGGGTCGTGGACCTGGCGGGCAACGGCCCCGACCACACGGCGAGCACCCCGGACGCCGTCCACTCCGACGCGATCACGTACGGCCGCTGGGAGCCGGTCCCCCAGCCCGTGGTGATGCCGCTCCTGCCGTTCAACGAGGGCGAGTCCACCGAGCGCCTCGTCATCCGCAGCACCGTCACCGACGACGGCCGCGCGATCTCCACCGACGAGTACGCCCTGCGCCGCTCCGACGTCCCCGACCACGAGGCGCGCTCGGAGGTCGACGATCTGGACCGGCGGTACAAGCCGGTCGCGGAGCGGCATGTGGCACCGCCGAAGACCGCCCTGCAGATGGCCGAGGAGCACGGCGTGTTCGACGCGGTCTTCGGCCCGGACTCCTCCGCCGAGGTCCGCGAGGAGTACGTCGCCGTCGCGTCCCGCGAGTCCGGGTCCTTCCTGGACACGAAGGTGCGGGACCCGGAGTGGCCGCACCTGGAACACGATCTGCTGCGCGAGGGCGAGATCCACATCGCCAAGCACAACGTGCATGACCCGCTGCCGCTCACCCCGCTGCCCCTCCCCCGGCGCGGCGCCGGCCTGGAACAGGGCGAGTTCGTGGTGCACAGCGCCGACCAGCTGCTCCTTCCGTACCTGCCGGACGTCCTGGCCGAGGGCGTCATGCTGCGCGGTCTGCCCGGTGACACGGAGAACCGCAAGATCCCGTTCCCCGGCCCGTGGCCGCAGGCCAAGCCGTTCAAGCTGCGCGTCAGGGAAGGCGACAGAGAACCGCACTGGCGTGACGGCGTGCGCGAACGGGTGCTTGAGGTGTTCCTCACCAAGGGTGAGATCGCCACGGTGCGGCTGAGTTGCTATGTCGCCCCGGGGAAGCTGCCGTTGCTGCGGCAGTGGAGCCTGCTGACCGACTCGCCGTTCTGGGCGGAGCTGCCCGCCGCGGACAAGGCGTTCGTCACGCGGGCGAGCGCCGACGGCGAGAACTGGATGCTCACCCCGTGGGTCGAGCTGACGCTCGTCCACGCGGTGGAGAAGCCCGTACTCCGCCCGGAGCTCCGCGAACTGGTACCGCACCGCACGGCCGAACAGACCGCGGCGCAGCTGACAGGGGCGCTGACCAGTCACGCCGAGAGCAGCGGTCACGTCGAGGTGGACGCGCACTGGAGCGAGTGGCTCGACGACGTCGCCCGGCCCGAGCCGGTCCTGATCGACGGCCACACGCACCTGGAGGACATCACCCTCGCGTACACCGCCGACGAGGAACACGTCGACCGCGCGCACGAGTTCGGCGACACCCGGCACCGCAACATCCGCTACACACCGACGGCCGTCACCCGGTTCCGCGAGTACTTCCACCCCAGCATCACGCAGGACCGGGCCAACGTCACCCGGGTCGGGCCGGTGGCTGCTCCCGTGCGCGTGCCCAGTTCGCGCCGTCCCGAGCCGCCCGCGGTGGCCTATGTCGTGCCGACCTTCCGCTGGCAGCGGACCGTCGACGAGGAGCGCCGCTCCATCACCCGGCACCGCCGCCCCGCGGGCCTGCGCGTCTATCTGAACCGGCCGTGGTTCTCCTCCGGCGACGACGAGATGCTGGCCGTCCTGCTCGATCCGGCCGGTGCGGCCCTGCCGGACACCTTCGTCACCCGCTGGGGTGTGGACCCCGTCTGGGCCGACCCGACGGTCCTGCCGAACCCGGCCGCCGGACACTTCCCGAACGCGGCGGAGAGGCTGACGGGCCTGCGGCTCGCCGACTCCCCTGGCACGGCCCCCGTGGCCGTCGACGCGGTGGCGTTCGCTCCGGCGTTCCACCCGGAGCGGCAGCTGTGGTACGTCGACATCGACGTGGATTTCGGCGACGCGGCCGCCACCGCGAAGACGTACTTCCCGTACGTGCGGCTCGCCCTGGCCCGCTATCAGCCGTACTCGGTCGATCCGCTGCATCTGTCGAAGGTGGAGCGCGCGGAGTTCGCGCAGCTCGTGCCGCCCCGCTCGGTCACCGGTCGCAGGGACGGCGACCGGCTCACCGTGCGTCTCGCGGGACCGGCGACGTACAACGAACTCGGCGAGCTCAGCGGCACCGGAGTCACCGCCGCGGCCGCCAGCCGCCGGGTCGTCGTGACCCTGCAGAGCCGGGCCACCCTCCAGACGGACGAGATGGACTGGAAGCAGGCGGGCACTCCGGCGGAGCTGACGTGCCGGGCCGACGGCGGCTCGTTCGTGTGGGTCGGGGGTGTCCCCCTGCCGGACGTGCAGTTGCTGACCTCGTACCGGCTGCTCGTGCAGGAGTACGAGCTCTACCGCACCGACGCGGACACCGCCACGGACACCCTCACTGTGAACGGCACCGCCGTGCCCGCGGCCCGGCGTCCGGTGCACGCCGACTACTTCGGCCTGAGTGTCGGCGTGCTCGGACGGATCGACTTCGAGCTCTAGGAAATGAGGAGATTCGGATGTCAGGACGACCCTTCGCCTACTGCCTGGTGGCCCTCCTGCTGGTCCTGACGTGGTCATCGCCCGCGTCCGGTGCCCCGGCGAGCAGGTCCAACGATCCGCAGCCGCACCGCGGCGGTGCCGAGTACCGCGTGACGTACGGGGGACGGACGTTCGCCTGTTCGTCGGGGTTCGCCGTGCGCAAGGTCGTCAGTGGCAAGCGCGGGATGGCGAGTGCCGGGCACTGCGCGCCGAGCGGGACGGATGCGACCTCGGGCGAGTTCAGGTTCGGCACGTTCCTCGAGTCGTACAACACGGAGACGATGGACGCCGCGATGATCACCGGCACCCGCGTCAAACCGCAGGTGTACGCGACGACCATCTGGACGGACGGCGGTACGCCGAGCACGCCCGTCGCGCGCCGTGTCCTGGAGAAGGTGGACGGTCCCGTGCGCGGGCAGAAGGTGTGTGTCAGCGGGAAGGTGACCAAGCTGGTCTGCGACATCGAGGTGTACAACCTCACCGGTGGTGAGTCCTGCGGCGATGAGGAGCCGATCGTGTGCACCCGGGGCCTGGTGCTCGCCGGGAAGGAGGGCGTGGACATCGTGGACGACGGCGATTCGGGATCCCCCGTGTTCGTGCCGGTCGACAAGGAGGTCGACGGGCACATGGTGTACGGGGCCAGGCTCGTCGGCATGCTGATCGGCGGCGGGCCACGGCGTGAGCACGGTCCCGAGGACCTCGTGACGTTCCATACCGTCAGGCAGGTCGAGTGCGCCCTGACCGTGCAGGTGCTGACGGTGGCGGACGCGGAGTCGGGCCGCGCGGCTCCGCCGTCGCGCCGGGCGGACTGCCCGACCGGGAGCTGACGGTCCTCAGAGCCTGTCTTTGAACCCCCGTCGTTCGCGCGGAGCGCGGGCGCAGCGGCGTTCGGTGCGTGCGATCGGTGTGCGGCGTGCCAGGTCATGTGGCGGAGCCACCTGTCCTGGGACGCCGTGCAGCATGGGGGTCCCCCCTGCTCGAGCGGAGCCGAGAGCTTGGGGGAGTGCGTGCCGGGCGTCGGGGCGCAGGCGGGGGTTCAAAGACAGGCTCTCAGTGGGGCAGGCGCATGGCGAGGGTGACGACGGCTCCGATGGTGCCGTCGGAGATCCTGAGGTACTCGGTGATGTGGCGGGCCAGCCACAGTCCGCGGCCCTCGGCGGGGTCGCCGATGCCCGGGGCCAGCGGGGGGATGACGTCCGCGGTGAAGCCCGGGCCGGAGTCGTGGATGTGGCATTCGAGGTGTCCGTCGACGCGCCGCAGTGTCAGCGTGCCGCCGCCGCCCGCGTGGGCGATGGCGTTGGTGGCCACCGCGTCGATGGCCACGATGAAATCGCTCCGCTGCGGTTCGGGCAGCCCCTCGCGGTCGGCGTACTGGTCGACGAGCATGCGCAGCCGCGGCAGGTCGTCCTGGGTGAAGGGATACTCCAGCAGGGCGGTCGGCGGTTCGGCGGGGCCGATCGACGTCATCAGCGGGTCACCTCGCTGAGCAGCAGGTTGGGCATGTTCTCCGCGCCCGCCCTCCGCAGTATGCGGGCGCCTGCGGGATGGCACAGGGCACGGATTCCGTGGTCCTCGGAGGACGCGGCCAGTCTCAGCAGGTCCACGGCGCAGGCGGCGCTGAGGAAGATGAGCTGGGACATGTCCAGCGTCAGCTGTTGGGCGTCCGCTGTGCGCAGCAGTCCTTCGCGTACAGCGGAGAGGAACTGTTCGCGGGTGGCGACGTCCGCCTCGCCGGCCAGGCGCACGGTGCCGGGTGACTGTTCCACGTGGAGTTCTCCGAGGTGGGACAGCAGTCGGCACGGGTGGGCCCGGTGCATGGCTGTCAGGACGTCGGGCGCGAACGACCTGCTGTCGTAGGCGCAGATCTCGGTGTAGGGGCGGTCGGTGAAGAGGTGCTGGGCGTTCGATTCGCGGTGCATCATCACTGCGACGTCCGCGTCCAGGTCCGCCACCCAGTGCATGTCGATATAGGTGCGCAGACCGCTGTAGCCCTCCTTCAGGGCGCGGCCGGTCTCCTCCTGGATGCGCTGCCACTGGCGCTCGGGGGTGAAGTGCGGGGCGGGGTGGATGAGTGCGCGCATGCTGCTGACCACCAGCTGGCCCCGCTCGCGGGCCGCCCCCAGAAGGGGGCCCGGGGCGTCCAGGCTGTTCCAGACCTCGCTCTCGTCCACCTGCGGCGAGGAGAAGACCATGACCTTCTCGTGCCGGGCGAGTCCCGTCCAGGCGAAGGTGGTGACCACGTCGCGGCCCGCTTCGTCGTCCTCGTAGCTGACGAACGCGTGGTCTCCCGACCGGAGTTGCTGCACTGGCATCGTGCCGAAAGATGCCGCACCGTCAGCAGCGGCCATCGTTCACTCCCAACTCTTCGAATGGACCGCCAGGCAACACCGTCTGCGGCACAGGCAGCCACGATAGAGGCTTGTCCGAAGCTCGGGGCCCCTGTGAAGTCGACACTCATTCGATCTTTTCACCGCACACAACGATCGGAAGTGTGCGGTCCTACGCGAGCTTCTGACCGTGTTTCGATCGGCCGGGCGGGTGCGTCAGGCGGGCCGGCAGATGCGCGTGTGGTGATCCTCGTTCAGGGTGTTTCAGGACAACGGTCCTGGTCGTCCTCGGGTTCTCTGATCGCTTTCCGCCGCCGCAGCGCGGCGTGCCACCCGATGCGCCAGGCGGACTCCGTGGCGAGGGGGCCGGGGCTCATGCGGGGGTCCATGTGCGGGCACCGCGTGCCGCAGGACGGGAAGGCGGTCCCCGTCTCGTCCTCCATGGCCGCGAAGAAGCGGCGGCCCGCGGACGACTGGCGCGAGGTGGACCAGGTGTACCCGGCGCCGGCGGCGAGGGCGAGGTGCACGGCGTGCCGCCCGATGCCCTGGCCCTGCCAGTGGGCGGCGACGGCGATGTTGCCGATGTGTCCGAGCCGGCAGGGGTGGCAGACCTGGAACTCGAGGCTGCCGACCTGCCGGTCGTCGCGGTCCAGGACGACGACGGCCCGGCGTCCCGCGGGCACCGTCTCGACGACGCTCTCGTAGTGGACCGCGGGAGGCCTGGCCGGAGGGTTCACTCGGCCGGATCCTTGCGTTTCTGTTCCTTGAAGGCCCAGGTCATCCTCGGCTCCATGGCGAAACGGAACGTCCGCTGCACCGGCGGCGTACAGAGGAGCGTGATCACTGTTCCCGCCAGGACGGTCACGGTGACCTCGCCGAGCGGGCGGTGGATCCAGTCGGCGTCGTACCAGTCCCAGAAGCGGGATCCCTTGGCGAGGAAGCCGTGCAGCAGGTACCCGTACAGCGTTCCGGCGCCCAGTGCCGTGAACCACAGCCTCCGCCCCGGCACCCACGCGAAGAAGCAGGCGACGAGGACCAGCGAGCAGCCGAAGAGCCCGATGGTCATGACGGCGCCCGCCCAGCCGGGCGCGGCCAGTTCCTGCGCGCTGTCGCGGCGGTAGAACCACGCCGCGTTCATGCGCGGGGCGGCCCAGTAGGCGAAGGCGAGGGCCATGGCGAAGACCGGCAGGGCCAGGATCCGCGCCTCGCGGCGCCGCACCATCTGGAAGTGGGCCGGTTTCAGGACGAGGCCCAGGACGAAGAAGGGCAGGAACTGCAGGACGCGCTGGAGGTCGAGGTCGTCGCCGATGTCGGGGGACACGGAGGCGAGGACGGCGATGGCGAGCGCGAGCGGCAGCGGCCACCGCACGAGCTTCCAGAGGGGCGTCGTGAGGCGCCAGATGAACAGCGCGGCCAGGAACCAGGTCAGGTACCAGGGGTCGAGCAGGCTGATGGGGTAGTCAGGGTCGCCGCCCGCCCACCTTTTGAAGAAGGTGTACGCGACTTCGAAGATCACGTAGGGCACGGCGATCCCCGTGACCAGGCGGCGGATGCGGTTCGGGCCCGCGTCGAAGCTGCGGGAGAAGTAGCCGGAGATGACGATGAACGCCGGCATGTGGAACGTGTAGACGGTGATGTACAGCGCGGCGGCGGCCCTGCTGTCGCCGCGCAGCGGTTCCCACGCGTGTCCCATGGCGACGAGGACGATCGCCAGGTACTTGGCGTTGTCGAAGAACGAGTCCCGCCGCTTGGCCGGTTTCGCCGCGTCCGTGGCCGGGCTCGCAGCGACGGGCGGGCGCGGGGTGGGGCGTTGGGGAGGCAGCGCCAGTGTATGAGGGCCCGTCGGCCGTGCGGTCTCACTCAAGATGCCTCCCACAGTGAACCTGGGCCTGCGCCATCACGTCTTGCTCCGGTGCGGGTGATACGCCGTCGCGGAACATCTCCGGCACCCTAGCCATACTTCTACAGTCGCGTAAAACCCCACTGGCCATGGGCTTCACCGCGCGGATCGGGCGCCCCTCGGGACAGGTGCCGTACGCCGACTGCCCCCGGATACCCACAAAGACGTCAACGAATCAGAGGCGCTGCCGAAACGGATGAGGCCGGCGCGACACCTTCTGGTGTCGCGCCGGCCTCATGTGCCGTCAGTGGCTGCCGCTCCGATGGCGTGCGCGGGCGTGCGGGTCAGTCCGTGCCGAACTCCATCGCGGCGCGGTCCAGCGCCGCGTCCTGGGTGGAGACCTGGCCGCGGGAGGCGATGGCCTCGGCGCCGCCTTCCGGCATCTCCGGCATGCTGCCGATCAGGCCGGTGGCGGCCGCCTGGGCGGCGCCGATGGACGGGTTGGCGGTGCCGATCAGGCCGAGGCCCGCGTACTGCTCCAGCTTGGCGCGCGAGTCGGCGATGTCGAGGTTGCGCATGGTGAGCTGGCCGATGCGGTCCACCGGGCCGAACGCCGAGTCCTCGGTGCGCTCCATGGACAGCTTGTCCGGGTGGTAGCTGAAGGCCGGTCCCGTGGTGTCGAGGATCGAGTAGTCCTCGCCGCGCCGCAGCCGCAGGGTCACTTCGCCGGTGACGGCCGCGCCCACCCAGCGCTGCAGCGACTCGCGCACCATGAGGGCCTGGGGGTCCAGCCAGCGGCCCTCGTACATCAGCCGGCCGAGGCGCCGCCCTTCGTTGTGGTACTGGGCGAGGGTGTCCTCGTTGTGGATCGCGTTGACCAGGCGCTCGTACGCGGCGTGCAGCAGGGCCATGCCGGGCGCCTCGTAGATGCCGCGGCTCTTGGCCTCGATGATCCGGTTCTCGATCTGGTCGGACATGCCCATGCCGTGGCGGCCGCCGATGGCGTTGGCCTCCATCACCAGGTCGACGGCGGAGGCGAACTCCTTGCCGTTGACGGTGACCGGGCGGCCCTGGTCGAAGCCGATCGTCACGTCCTCCGCGGCGATCTCGATCTCGGGGTCCCAGAACCGCACGCCCATGATGGGCTCCACGGTCTCCACGCCGGTGTCCAGGTGCTCCAGCGTCTTGGCCTCGTGGGTGGCACCCCAGATGTTGGCGTCCGTGGAGTACGCCTTCTCCGTGCTGTCGCGGTAGGGCAGCTCGTGGGCGACGAGCCACTCCGACATCTCCTTGCGGCCGCCGAGCTCGGTGACGAAGTCGGCGTCCAGCCAGGGCTTGTAGATCCGCAGCTGCGGGTTGGCGAGCAGGCCGTACCGGTAGAACCGCTCGATGTCGTTGCCCTTGAAGGTCGAGCCGTCGCCCCAGATCTGGACGTCGTCCTCTAGCATCGCGCGGACCAGGAGGGTGCCGGTGACGGCGCGGCCGAGCGGCGTGGTGTTGAAGTACGCGCGACCGCCGGAGCGGATGTGGAACGCGCCGCAGGTCAGCGCGGCCAGGCCCTCTTCCACGAGCGCGGCACGGCAGTCGACCAGGCGTGCGATCTCGGCGCCGTAGGTCTTGGCGCGGCCGGGCACCGAGGCGATGTCGGGCTCGTCGTACTGACCGATGTCGGCGGTGTAGGTGCACGGGACGGCGCCCTTGTCGCGCATCCACGCGACCGCGACGGAGGTGTCGAGACCGCCCGAGAAGGCGATGCCGACGCGCTCGCCGGCGGGGAGGGAGGTGAGGACCTTAGACATAGGAAGAGTATGCATCATCGCGCATGGTCATGCAAAGACGGGTGTGACTCGGTACGCGGCGCCTTGCATGAGGAGGCCGGCTGGACCTGGCACCCGACGCCGGTCCTGTGAGGTACGAGGGTCAGGCTGCCCCATCGAACGGGGTGATGCGGCGGTATGCGGCCCGGGCGTACCACACCCGGGCCGTGGCCGTTCCGATGAGGGCGGCGGCCAGCAGGCACGCCACCCAGCCGGGGTCCCGGTGTCCGGCCCAGGAGAGTTCCCCGGTGGGGTGGGCGGCGAAGACGTTCAGCAGGGCCCAGCAGAGCAGGGCCGTGCCCGGCGCCGCGACGAACCGGCCGAGCGTTCCGACGAGCGCGGCCAGTACGGACAACGCGGCGAGAGCGAGGCCGGTGCGGTCGAGCGCGCCGAGCAGATCGAACGCGATGACAAGGACGAGGGAGCCCGAACAGGCCGTCGTCCAGACGAACGGCGTGGCCATGGGTTCAGGGACGGCCCTTGCGCCCTTGGCGATGTACCGCCACTCCACCACCGTCGTTCCTCCCCACCACCGGGTGCCGGGCGCCACACCGGCCCCCGGCCTCTCCCCGGTCGGCCGATTGTCCCACCCCGTAACGGGAAGGCCGAGGTCGGATCAGTAGAGCTTGTTCACGGCGGTGGCGGTCGTGGTCTTGAAGTCGGCCACCTGAGCGTCGGCGAAGTCGCCCATCCGACCCCACTGCACGAGCGTCACCGTGGTGCCGTCGCGGCCCACCGAGAACATGTTGATGTCGGAGGCGCCCCACGTGGCGGTGGTGTGGACGCCGTAGACGTGGGCGCCGTCCTCGGCGTTCACCTTTCCGTAGTACTTCTGCTTCGCGGTGATGTCGGGGTACTGCTGCATCACCTTCTTCGCGCAGCCGTCGAGGTTCTTGCGCAGCAGCGCGGCGAAGTCCTTGGCCCGCTGTTCGCTGCGCTCGACCACGGTCACCTGGAGGGCGCCGGTGTCGAGGTCGGTGCGGTAGGTGCGGTGCACCGAGATCGACGGCAGAACCTCGCCGACGCACATCGGCAGCGGGTCGGGCTGCCCCGCCGTGACCGGCCCGGCGGTCCAGGAGGACGAGGCGTGCGGCGGCAGTTCGCTCGGCGAGAGGAAGCGAGGGGTGCCGGCCGCGGCGGCCGGTACGGTGCTCGCGGCGATGCCCGCCGCGGCCAGGGCAGCGCCCATGGCGAGCAGTCCCTTGTTCACGCGCGTGTTCGTCTCCATCGTGTTCCCCCATTTGATGCGGTCGGTGTGCTGGTCCGGGACCACGTGAGCGTCACACACCGCCCTCCTGATCCCACGCTCCATACGACCCGCGACCCCCCGCACCCGTTGCCCTCCGCCACGTCACAGCTCGGTCCCCGCTGTCACCGAACGGCAACAGCGCTCACGCCCCGTCGGTGACCATCGCACCATTCACTCGTTTGACGGAGGTCAGGACGTAACACCGTCAGCCTTCGGAAGGTTCCTCGATCGATGAGCACATCGCAGCGGCGCCGGGGCAAGGCGTTCGAGCCCGTGGCCCTCGATCATGCCGAGGCCGTCATCGTCGACCAGTACACACGGCTCGTACGTCTCGCGTACCTCACCCTGCCCGGCAGGCTCAGTCGGCATCGGCGTGTTCTCGCCGCTCATTCTCTGGTACAGCGTGCCCTGCCGGGTTTCAGGGTGCGGCATGCGACCGTCCGGGTTCCGCTGCCGCGTACGGGGAGTGGGGGTGAGCCCGCCAGGACGGGTACCGCTTACATGACCGCGCGGGTGCTGTGCGCGGCGCTGGCTCACGAGCGGCGGCCGCGTGGGTGGCCGGACCGGCTGCCGCCGCCCCGCGAACTGCGCCCGGCGCTCCCTGTGGTGTGGGGGCTGCGGCTCTTTCCCCGCGCGGGCGGCACGGAGGAGATCGCGCTGGCGCAGGTTCTCTCCAAACTCTCCGCGCCCGCCCGTGCGGCGTTCGTGCTGTGCAGGCTGGACGGTCTGGCGCACCCCGAGGTCGTTGATCTGCTCGCCGCCGCCGACGTGCCCGATCCGGAGGCAGCGCTGCGCGCCGCCCGCCGCGTCGAGGAGCAGGCCGGCGAGGCGGCGGGCAAGCTGCTGCGCTCGCAGGAGTTCGACGCCTGCTCCGTGCAGACCCGCCCCACCGACCTGCTCCGCCGTCGGCGCCGCTTCCGGCTCCTCTGGTGCGCGGCGGGCATCACCGCGATCAGCTGCGCGGCGCTCCTGACGATCGGCCCCGTCCCGGTCCCGGGCGAAAAGCCGACACGGCCGACCGGCGGGCGCCCCGCGATCAGCGCCGACGCGCTGCTCCGCACCTCCCCCGCCGTGTGGGCCGACACCTCGCGGGTGGACTTCAGCGCCTGGCCGGTCCGCGGCGCCCGCGCCGACGACCGCGAGCTGCTGACCCGCGCCCTCGCCGCCTGGACCGAGCCCCCACCCGGCACCCGCGTCGGCGCCGCCCGGGCGACGACCACCGAACCCCCGCCCGCAGCAACCCAGTTGCTGTACGCCGATGTCGTGGGCGGTGAGGCGGTCGTACTGTTCCACGACGGTCGGCGCGTGGTCCGCTACGTGGAACCCGCGTCGCCGAAGGAGCCCGCCTCCCTCGACTTCTCGCGCGCCGACGACTCCGACGTGACCACGGCGGCCGCGCTCACCGTCAGCCGCAAGGACGGCAGGATCCGCTACCTCACGGCTCCGTGGATCGCGGAGGCCCGCACGCGCGATCTGCTGCGCCCCAACTCCCCCGGCCGACCGCTCGACGTGTCCGGCCAGGGCCTCACCGCGGCCGTCGACGCACCGTCGGCCGCGGGCCCGTGCGACAGCCTGCCGGTGCTCCAACTGCGTTCGTCCGCCCGCATCGTGGAGAAGCACGCCTTCCTCGTCACCGACCTCGGCGACCTCGCCCCCGCGCACCTCAGCCACACCCCGCTGCCCGGCACGGGCGCGCCCGCCCGCCAGCCGCGCGAGGCCACCAGCGGCACCGCGCTGCGGAGCTGGGCCCGGGGTGCGTGCCACCTCTCCGAACTGCGCGGCCGAGGCGTGCGGGCCGTCAACCAGTGGGACTTCGCCGATCAGAAGCTGCCGGAGGACGGCGGCCGGGCCGTGTGGTCGTGCACGCGCGCCTCGACCTGGCGCGGGCCGGGAAGTGTCCTGCTCCAGTTCCGTACGTCCGCCGAGTCCGCGACGGCACCGGCGAAGGTCGTCGGACGGGCCCGCTCGACGGCCGCGTGCAGCAGGTTCGGCCAGCATGTCGTGGCGAGTGCGCGGTGGACGGCGGGCTCCGGGCACCGGTACCTCCTGGCCGCCGGCAGCCGCGACGTCACCCGGATCACGGTCACCGGGGAGGTCGACGCGGAGCGGCGCGGCCGAACCCTGGCCGTTCGGGCTCCGAAGGACGCCCGCGTGACGGTGCGGGCACGTCTGGCGGACGGTGAGGACCTGGCCGAGGTCGGCGCTCATGCGAACCCGCACGGCTCGGCGCCCGACCCGGCGCGTGACCGTGGGTCGGCCACCTCGGGTGGCGGACGTCGATGACGTAGTCGTGCGCGTGCCGCCAGCCGTGGGGGCCCGCGTGCGCGTCGGCGAGGTGCGGGTCGTCGGCGGGCAGGGCGGTGTGGAGGTGGGTGAGGCGGGCTGGGTCGTGGGTCGGCCACAGCAGCGCGGCCGTGGTCGCGGCGGCCAGTGCGAGAACGGTGAGTGTCGCCGCCGCGACGGTCATCCCCGCGGTGGCGGCCAGCCATCCTGCGAGCGGGTAGGTGAGCAGCCAGCAGCCGTGGCTGAGAGCGAACTGGGCGGCGAACGCGGCCGGCAGGTCGGCGGGCGCGGCCGAGCGGCGGATCAGTCCGCCGCTCGGGGTCAGGACCATGGACGAAGCCGCGCCGAGGAGCGCCCAGGCCGCCAGCAGCCCTCCCCAGGACCGGGTGCCGTGCGCGATCCCCGTGGTGAGTGCGGCGAGCACCGCGCCGAGCACGAACCCGGCGGGCAGCATGACGCATCGGTCGCCGAAGCGTTCCAGGGCGCGCGGCAGGAGCACGGCGGCAGCCATGGAACCGGCCCCGAACGCGCCCAGGGCCAGCGACACTTCGCCCGCCCCGAGACGCAGGTGTTCCCTGACGAGCACCACCGTGTTGACGATGACCATGGCACCGGCGGCGGCCGCGACGAGGTCCAGCGCGAGCAGGGCGCGTAGCCGGGGCGTGGCCCAATGGAGGCGGGCGCCGAACGTCACCCGTGCCTGGACGCCGTCGCGCTCGACCGGGCGCGGCGCGGGCAGCGCGACCGACACGACCAGGGCCGCGGACGCGAGGAAGCCGAGAGCCGTACCGGCGAACAGCCAGTTGTACGTGACCGTCGCGAGCAGTGCGGCGGCCAGGACCGGGCTGAGCAGGCTCTCGAGTTCGTAGGCGAGCCGGGAGAGCGACAGGGCGCGCAGGTAGTCGCGCTCGGCGGGCAGGATCTCGGGGATCGTCGCCTGGAAGGTGGGCGTGAACGCGGCCGATGCGGCCTGGAGCAGGAAGATGAGGACGTACACCTGCCACACCTGGTGCACGAACGGCAGGACGAGTGCGGTACCGGCGCGGACGCCGTCCATGGTCACCAGCAGGGCGCGGCGTGGCACGCGGTCGGCGAAGGCGCTGATCAACGGGGCGAGGCCCACGTAGGCCACCATTTTGATCGCCAGTGCGGTGCCGAGGACGGCGGAGGCGTCCGCTCCGGCGAGGTCGTACGCCAGAAGGCTCAGGGCAACGGTTGCGAGGCCCGTGCCCGTGAGGGCGACGACTTGGGCGGTGAACAGGCGGCGATAGGTGCGGTTCCACAGCACTGAGCGCATGACGGTGTCCCCTGGGTCGACGGCCCGGACACCTCTACGGTAGACGACATGTGCGCAGATGCGCACATGTCGACGAGAAGAATTACGCGTGCCAGGGCGCGCCGGTGACCTGATGGTCGGCGTGGCTCAGCGCCTCGGTGACCAGGCGCCGCAGATGGCCGTCGCGCAGCGAATACACCATCCGGCGCCCGTCCTTGCGGGCCTGGACGAGGCCCGCGAGCCGGAGCTTGGCCAGATGCTGACTGACGGCAGGCCGGGCCGCCTCGCTCTCGGAGGCCAGCTCGGTCACGTCCGCCTCTCCTCCGGCCAGCAGCCACAGCAGGTGCAGCCGGGTGGGGTCGGCGAGCAGCGCGAACACGGTCGTGGCGGTCTCCAACTGCTCCCTGCCCGGGCTCCGTTGGTGCCCATGATGTGCAGGTGAGGTTTCCGTGCGCTCCGACATGGACCCATCGTAGGGCCGTACGCCCCGGCGGCACCGGAACGGTCCCGCTGTTCCGGTGCCGCGTGCGAAGTCGGACTCTCAGCCCCGCAGGCGCGCCCAGGTCTTGGGCCCTACGATGCCGTCGTCATTGAGGTTCCAGTTGCGCTGGAACTTCTTCACGGCCTTGAGAGTGTCGCCGCCGAACTGGCCGTCGACTCCGTAGCGGCCGATGTTGTACCCCCGGTACTGGAGAATCGCCTGGATCTCCCTGACCTTGTTCCCGCGGTCGCCGTAGTCGGCGTATGTGTTGTTGACGTCGTAACCGCAGTAGTAGCCGAAGTTCGAGTAGTAGGCGCAGGCGGCCAGAGCGGTGGACGGCGCGGCCGACGGGGCGGCTGCCGAGGTGGTGGCCGCCGACGGGGTCGCGGCCGATGCGGTGGCGGCGACACCGGTGGCCGCCGTCCCGGCGAGGAGACCCGCGGCCAGCAAGGTCGCGGCAGTGCGGTGGATGGGCATGTGAGCTCCCTGATGGAGGGGCGGCGTCGCAGCCGCCTCGGACGGGAATGCCCGGGCACTGTCCACGGTAGGAAAACGGCCGCCGGAACACGTCAACCGACGGTGTGACTCCTGTCTGCTCCCACGGTTTGCGGCTCTGCTCCCATGGTTTGCGGCTCTGCCCTCACGGTTTGCCGCGTGGTCAACCCTCGGTGCACCGTGAGGCGCCTCCCTCAATCCCGCGCGGTACGACGGCGTACGCCCGTACACGACTGCTGTGACCCGACCACTACAGGCTCGTCGCCTCGATCACGCACATAGGGCCACCCGTCTCCACGACACGGTCGAGGCGGAACCCCGAGCCCGACAACAGGGACTGCCAGTCCGCGCGGCTGCGTTCCCTGCCGTTCAGCATGCCCATCATCGTGAGGTCGAGCAGGGTCGCGACCTCCGGGGCGGAGCCCTCGTCCAGTACGGTCTCCACGAGGAAGAGGCGGGCCCTGGAGCCCGCGGCCCGGCGTACGCGGTCCAGAATGACGGCGCTCTGTTCGTCGTTCCAGTCGTGGAGGATGAAGCAGGCCAGGTAGGCGTCCGCGCCGGGCGGCACGCTCTCGAAGAAGTCGCCGCTCCAGGTGCCGACCCGATCGGCGACCCCGGCCGCGCGCAGTACGGGTTCGGCGCCGGCCACGACGTGCGGCAGGTCGAAGACGGTCCCCCAGAGCCACTCGTGCCGCCGGGCGAGCGCGGCGAGCGCCGTGCCGTCGGCGCCGCCGATGTCGACCAGGTGGTGGACCTTGCTCAGGTCCAGGCTGTCGAGGGCGTCCTGCCGGAGGGCGAGCAGGTTGCCCATGGCGGCGCTGAAGCCGTCGACCCGGTCCGGTTCCTCCGCGATCCAGTCGAAGAGCGGCTTGCCCAGCTCCCGTTCGGCGGCGGGCACTCCGTCGTGCAGCGTGGACCAGAGGCCGGCGAAGGGTCCGTAGTGGGTGTCCATCCACATGAGGGCCACATCGCGCAGCGAGTCGTCGGTGTCGCTGCACAGCGTGTGCCCCAGCGGGCCGAGGCCGACGGTGTCCCGGTCCGCGTCGAACGCGAAGACCTGCTCGGCGGCGAGGGTGCGGATCAGCCGCCGCAGCAGGTCCGTGCGGACACCGGCGGCCGCGGCCGCTTCGGCGACCGGCCGCGGTCCTGCGGCCAGGTGGTCGGCCACGCCCGCGCGGGCGATGACGTACAGGGCCTGGGAGACCTGGAAGCCGGCGAGCAGACGCAGCATGGCGACGGCCGGGGGACGCGTACCGGAGGCGGCGCGCGTACCGGCGGCGGAAGTGGAGGGTCCGTTCAATAACATGATCGAAGCCCTACCCCCGGGCCGACCACGCACCACCACCCCTCGCACCCTGTGGCCGAAAGCCCTCGCGCCGCCGGACCGGACGGGCCGCCGGGCCCGCCGCTCCGGCGTGCCGGTTCAGGCCTTCGTCTCCGGCGCCTCGGAGGCGGTGACGGGCGCGGGGACCGTGGCGGGTTCGATGCGGTCGGTGGTGGGGCGTACGGGAATGAGCGCGGCAACGACCGCGGCCGTCAGGCCCACGCCGCAGCCGATCGCCATGGCGACGCGGAAGCCGCTCTCGGAGGGCAGGGCGTAGCCCCCGAAGTCCGTCGTCAGCTGGGCCAGGACGACACCGATGACGGCAGCGGAGACCGAGCTGCCGATCGAGCGCATCAGGGTGTTGAAGCTGTTGGCCGACGCGGTCTCCGACGGGGGTACGGCGCCCATGATGAGGGCGGGCATCGCGCCGTAGGCGAAGCCGACTCCCGTGTTGCAGACGATCGTCACGATCAGCAGGCTCCAGGTGGAACCGGAACCGGTCAGGGGCAGGCCGAGGCCGTACCCAGCGGCGATGACGAGGCTGCCCACGGACAGGGTGACCTTGGGGCCGCGTGCGGCGGACAGCTTCGCGCCCAGCGGGGACATGGCCATCATCATCAGTCCGGCCGGCGCCATCCACAGGCCCATGGCGACCATCGACTGACCCAGGCCGTAGCCGGTGGCCTCGGGGAGCTGGAGCAGCTGCGGTACGACCAACGACTGGGCGTACATGGAGAATCCGACCAGGACCGAGGCCGCGTTGGTCATCAGCACCTGAGGTCGGGCGGTCACCCGCAGGTCGACCAGCGGGTCGGTCAGGCGCAGTTCCCACCAGGCCCAGGCCAGCAGCGTGACGACGGCGCCGGCGAACAGGCCCAGCGTGGTGGCGCTCCCCCAGCCCCAGTCGGCGCCCTTGGAGACACCGAGCAGCAGGCAGATCAGTCCGGCTCCGAGACCGACCGCGCCGAGCCCGTCGAAGCCGCCGCGCGCGGCGTTCTGCCGTTCGGCGGGTACGAGGCTCAAAATCAGGGCGCCGACGACGACGGCCAGGCCCGCGACGACCCAGAACAGCACGCGCCAGCTGGCATTCTCGGCGATCGCGGCGGCGAGCGGAAGGCCGAGCGCGCCGCCCACGCCCATGGACGCGCTCATGAGGGCGATGGCCGAGCCGAGGCGCTCCGCGGGCACCACGTCGCGCAGCAGGCTGATGCCGAGCGGTACGACGCCCATGCCCATGCCCTGCAGTCCGCGGCCGGCGATCATCGGCACGACGGACGAGGACACGGCGCACACGACGGAGCCCACGACCAGTGGTATCAGGGAGACGAGCAGCATGCGGCGCTTGCCGAACATGTCGCCGAGGCGCCCGGCGACGGGGGTCGCCACGGCGGCGGCCAGCAGGGTCGCCGTGATGACCCACGAGGCGTTGGACGCGGACGTGTCGAGCAGGTCGGGGAGTTCCGCGATCAGCGGCACGACCAGGGTCTGCGTGATCGCGGCCACGATGCCCGCGAGGGCGAGGATGCCGATCACGGCGCCCGGCCGGGTCGCTGGTTGTGCACTGTCCACGGGTGCTCCCTGTTGCTGCGTAGTGCTGTTGGTTGCCGTATGCCGGTGTGCCGTGGCACAACACCACGGAGACGATGTGCACCGTACACGAGATGTGCATGATGCACATCAAGTGTGCGATGCACTCCATGTGCAGCATGCACACAATCCGTGATATATCTGCTCGCATGGACAAGCCGCTGGATCAGATCGAATTCGAGACGATGCTCCTCGGCCGCCACATGAGCCTGCTCACGTCGAGGGGCGGCGGGCGGCTCGACCGCAGCGCCTACATCGTTCTCAGCCGGATCCGCGCCGAAGGCCCCATGTCCATCGGACAGTTGCGGGACGCGTTCGGGCTGGACACCTCCACGCTGAACCGGCAGACCGCCGCGATGCTGCGGGCCGGCGTCGTCGAGCGCATCCCCGACCCCGACGGCGGCATCGCCCGCAAGTTCGCCATCACCGGAGAGGGCGAGCGCCGTCTGGACGACGACAGGTCCGAGAACGTCGCGGGCCTCGGCAAGGTCCTGGCCGACTGGTCGCCCGAGGAGGCGGCGCAACTCGCGGACTGTCTCGCCCGTCTCAACCGTGACATCGAGCGACTCGACGGGCGTCCTTGGCCGCGCGACTGAGCTACTCCGTGTGCCGCTCGCACGGGACGAAGCGGCCCCGGCTGCAGATGTGCACGCCTCGCCCACCCCGTCGTCGTCAGCGATGCCGGGCGATGAGCATGCGGGCCATCTCCTTGGCCCGCAGGGCCGCGTCGTGGTCGCCCTCCGCCGCCGAGATGATGGACCCCTTCATCAGGATGTGCCAGGACCGGGCGAACCCGTCCGTGTCGCGCAGCCCCGCTTCTTCGGCCATGCCGCCCACGAGGGAGCGGATGTTCTCCAGGTACTCGATGCTCGCCCGCCCCAGCGGATGCTTCCAGCCCATCTCCAGCAGAACGTTGATGAACGTACAGGCGTCGAAGTCATCGCTACGGAACCACTCGTCGAAGACGTCGAAAATGGCCAGCAGCCTGCCTTCCGGGGTTCCGCCGCGGCTGCGGGCACCCGCGACGACCCTCCCCAGGGTCCACTGCCGCTCCCTGCGGGCCAGGAACGCCAGGACGAGCTGGTCCTTCGAGGGAAAGTGCCGGTAGAGGGTCGCCTTGGCGACTCCCGAACGCGCGATGACTTCCTCGATGCCGACATCACGGATGCCGCGTTGCGAGAAGAGCTCGTACGCGGTCCTCAGAATCCGTTCGCGGGGCGCCAACTGTTCCGTTTCAGGCGGCGAATGACTGTCCATCACCGACCAGAATAGTCCTGGACACGGGCGCCGCACGCTGCCATGGTCGAGGCAGCGACGCACGAGACAGACCGGTCTTTCTGGTCCCTGCCGATCACGGCTTTCCGCCCCAAGCACCACAGGCCCCCATCACCACCACAGGTCCCGGTGTGCTCACCAACCGGCAGGGCAGCCGACGCGGGAGATACCGGCCACCTGCCCGCCACCGGGAGCCGTCCCGACGGGTGGGGCCGCACGCTCCCTGGCGCGCCCCTCCCGCCAGGTGAGCCGCCCCACCCGTCGGACGCGCGACGCGGCCTCTCACCTTGAGTACGGGTGGTGTCTCGGCCGGGGCCACGCCCATGTCCGCGGTCGGCGCTCAGAGCCTGTCTTTGAACCCCCGTCGTTCGCGCGGAGCGCGGGCGCAGCGGCGTTCGGTGCGTGCGATCGGTGTGCGGCGTGCCAGGTCATGTGGCGGAGCCACCTGTCCTGGGACGCCGTGCGGCATGGGGGTCCCCCCTGCTCGAGCGGAGCCGAGAGCTTGGGGGAGTGCGTGCCGGGCGTCGGGGCGCAGGCGGGGGTTCAAAGACAGGCTCTCAGTCCCAACGGACCGGCAGGCGGCGTGGGCCGCGGACGAGCATGCCGGTGCGCCACGACAGCGCCCCGGCATCGGGGTCCTGGGCCAGACCGGGGCAGCGTTCCAGGAGGGCGCGCACGGCGATACGGCCCTCCAGCCGGGCCAGCGGGGCGCCCAGACAGTAGTGGATGCCATGGCCGAAGGCGATGTGGCCGCGGGCGTCGCGGGTGATGTCGAAGCGGGCCGGGCCGGGAAAGCGGCCGGGGTCACGGTCCGCGGAGGCGAGGGCGATCAGCACGAACTGCCGGTCGGGGACGACCGTGCCGGCGATGCCCACAGGACCATCCGTGAAGCGCCAGGTGGCCGCCTCGATCGGCCCGTCATAGCGCAGCATCTCCTCCACGGCCCCCTCCAGGAGGCCGAAGTCGGCCCGCAGGGCTGCCAGTTGGTCGGGGTGGTCGAGCAGCGCCCGGGTGCCGTTGGCGATGAGGCCGGCGGTCGTCTCATGGCCGGCGAAGCGGAACCGACGAAATATGGTCCGCGAGTCGACGGAATGCGCTAGGCCGGTCAGTGGGCCGGGCGGCCGGATCGCGTCCGGAACGGCGCGGCCGCTCCGCGTGACGGCCGAAGGTGCAGAGCAAGCTCAGTGGCTGGGAACGCCCTCGTCCTCGAACTCCCTCTTGAGGTTGCGCAGCGTCCGGTCGATGTTGCCCACCTGGAACACGGCGAAGGTCCGGCCTCGCGTAGCGATGCGGTCGAAGGCGTTCGCCACGAAGTCCGGCCACGAGCGCCGGTCGTCCGTCCAGGTCTCGGTCACCCGCGTCACCGTCCCCGCCCCCTCCGCACCGGCCTCCGTCCCCGCTTCCACCTGCTCGAAGCGGTACTCCCAGGTCGCGATGGGGGCGCTCAGCCGGGGGCGCTTCAGGCCGATCGCGTGCACCCGGAACGCGAAACGGCTGCCGGGGTCCGCCGCGGTCACCGTGCAGCGGGTGGTCCAGCGGAACGCTCCGCGCTTGTTGTGGCCCACGAAGACCAGGCCCGTCGCGGCCGGTTCGTCCGGGCCCGGCACGGTCGCGCCGAGGTTCTCCGGGCTCCAGCGGCCCATCTGCGCGGGCCTGCTGACCTGCGCGTACACCTCCGACGGGGACGCCTGGACCAGGATGCTGCGGGAGACGCTCAACGTGCGGGCCATGGGGAATGCTCCGTTCCTCGGCCCCCGACCTTACCCGCCAGTAGGTCCGACGGGAAGCGCCAGATCATCGCGCGTTCCCAGGGGCGGATGTGCCAGTGCCGCCCGTTCCTTGGTCAGCGCCTTGGTGATCCTGCGGGCCAGGAGCGGGTCGGCCGGCAGCGTGTGCGCGGCGAACCAGCGGGCGGCCGACGGGTCGGGGGACGGCTCCACGAACTCGGCACCCGCGTAGTCGTCGAGCGGTGGATCGTAGATGTATCCGGCGACCACCCCGTGCCGCACCAGGCGGTCCACCAGCTGGTCGCGGTCCCGCACCAGGAGCGGTACGCGGAAGAGCGGCGACGGCCCGCCGTCGGCGGGCAGGTCCTGGAGCGCCCGGGTCGCCCAGCCGGTGCCCGCCAGGAGCGACGAGCCCGCCCTGCGCCGGGCGAGGTCGGCGTCGAGGCGGGCGGCGCGCAGCTTCAACTGCCCGCGGACCAGGGCCCCGTGGCGGGACCGGTAGCCGTGCAGGTCGACGCGTACCCACGGGTCGTACGCGGCGAGACTCGGCGCCTCGGACGCGCAGCCTGCGAGACGGGGCGCGTGGAGGTTCATCCGGAACGTGTCGCGCTCGCGCTCCAGCATTCCGAAGCGCTGCAGGGTGCGCCATACGGGGTGCACGAGGTGCAGGCCCCGCACGGTCGAACGGGCCAGGGGGCGCAGGGTGGTGGACAGGTCGGCGCGGAGGCTGCGCGGGAGCAGGAGTTCGTCGCGCAGCGTTTCCAGCTTGCGGCGGGTGCGCTCGTCCTCGACGGCGAGGAAGCCGCCGGCCGTCGCCGCCACGTGCTTGGAGAGGCTGAACGCCGCCGCGGTTCCGAACGTCCCGATCGGCTGCCCGTCCACGCGCGTGCCGATCGCGTGCGCCGCGTCCTCGAAGAGCGGGATGCCCAACTCGTCGCAACGGCGGCGCAGTTCCACTACGCGGTCGGGGATTCCGTACAGGTTCGTGGTGAGGACGGCGTCCACGTTCCGCCAGGTCCGCTCCGGCACGGCGGCCGGGTCGATGTTGCCGTCCCAGACGGAGACGGGGGCCTGCACCGGGCGCAGTCCCGCCGCGAGCACCACGAAGAGGATCACGTCGTCGTTCACCGGGGACATGAGGACGCGCCCGCCGGGTCGGCACCAGTGCCGCAGCGCCAGGTAGAGCGCGAGCCGCGCCGAGGGTGTGTAGACGCAGGGACGTCCAAGCCGCCGTGCCATCGCTGTGGCGAGCCCCGATCCGTACGGCAGCATCCTCACCTCTTCCGTACCGCTCTCGAACCGTGCGTCCTCCGTACCGGCCCTCGCTCAGCGCCCGGCGTCCCGGCGCGACGTGCGCATCGTGCCGACGGTCTTCAGGAGCCGGTCGGCCGGCTCCTTGAGCCGGGGGTGGGCCAGGACCGTGTTGCGCAGGCCCCGCACCGGTCTGCGCCACAGCCGGTGCGCCGCGGCCACGGGGTGGGGGCGGGTCGCGAACCCTTCGCCGACGCGCAGTTCACGGGTCTTGAGCCAGTCCTTGTACTCCTTCTCACCCCGGCCCATGTCCATGATCCGCACCCCGTTCCTGCCCGCGGCCTCCGCCATCCGCAGATGCATGATGAGGCCCGGGGAGTAGTAGCCGAGTTCGGGGTCGTACGCGGTGAACCATGCGGCGGACACCGTGCGCGAGGTCGGCCCGAAGTGCGCGGCCACCGGCCGGTCGCCCGCGTACACGACGGACAGCATGCCGGTGAAGTGGTCCTCGCGGACCTGGAAGAGGTCGTGCGCCAAGTCGACTATCCAGGGCCGCGCGAAGCGGTCCATGCGGCCGGTCCTGCGGTACTGGGCGGACTTCCAGCGCATGAGGGTGCGCAGTATCTCGGGGTCGCGCTCGTCGTGGACGAACCGCATCTCGCCTACGTCGCGGCTCAGGCGGCGCTCCTTCTTCAGCGTCGTCTTGGCCAGGCCCGGGTAGGCGCCGCGCAGCCACTCCGCGTAGCTCTCCGCCTCGCCGACCTTCAGGTCGAGCACCGGGGAGGCGAAGGTGCCGGTGACGTACGCGCCGAACGGTTTCTGCTCCTCGACGAGGTGGTCGAACTCGAAGACGGAGAGCCGGCAGGCCCGCAGCAGGTCGTCGGTGTTCCAGGTGGTTCCGGGCCGGTGCACGAGCGCCTGGCAGTCGGAGAGGCCGAGGCCGATGGCCCGGCCCACGCCGAAGGCGTTGCGCTCGAAGGGCAGGAAGCCGACGGCCTCCCCCTTCTCGCGCAACACCGCCACGTATGTCCCGCCCCGGTGCCTGGCGACGCCCATCGCGAACTCGGGTGCCAGGAAGGGGTTGGCGAACCGGGGCGACTCGTCCATCGCCCGGTGCCAGGCCGCGCGCAGCGACGCGCTCAGCCCGTCGAGCCGGTGGATCGTGAAGTCCATCTCAGGCCGACCGCCCTTCCCGCGAGCTGACCGTTCCCCCGCCCCTGTCCTGCGAGGCTCAAAGGTCGCGAAAGCGTACGCATGTGTCAAGAGCGCCGACCACGAGCGCGCCGCCGGGTGCGGGTCGGCGCCGCGTCACTCGCAGTACTCAGCGTCGAGGATCGCGCCCATGGACCCGCCGTCCCAGTCCGCGTTGTAGCTGTAGGACAGTTGGTGCCGGCCGTCCTCCGTGCTGTACGCCATGGAGAGCCAGCCGACCATGCCGCCGCCGTGGCCCCAGAGCGTGGTGCCGCAGCTGGTCCTGATCCGTGAGAGGCCGAGGCCGTAGGACATGTCCGGTGCGTCGGGCACGGCGACGGTGGTCTTCATCGCCTTGAGCTGCTCCGGTGGCAGGAGCCTGCCGCGCAGCAGCGCGTCGTAGAAGCGGTTGAGGTCGCCGGTGGTGGAGACGATGTCGCCGTCGGCCCAGCCCTGCGAACCGTTCATCTCGGTGATGTCGTCGATCCGGTCGGGGTCGGAGGGGAAGAGTTTCGCGTAGCCGCGGCTGCTGGGCCCGGGCAGGTGGATGCTGTTGCCGGGGTTGGTGGTTGACTTCAGTTTCAGGGGCTTGATGATGCGGTCGCGGACTTCGGCCTCGTACGTCCTGCCTCCGGTCCTCTCGATGATCAGTCCGGCCAGGATGTAGTTGGTGTTGGAGTACGAGTGCTTGGCACCGGGCTCGAACAGCGGCTTGTGGGAGAGGGCCACGGCCACGTGCTTCTCGGGCGGCAGGGTGTCGTACCGGTGCGTGAGGTAGCCGTCGCCCTCCAAGTACGTCTTGCTGTACTCCGCGTCGGCGAGGTAGTCGAACAGTCCGCTGGTGTGGTTGAGGAGCTGTCGCACGGTGATTTTGCGGCCGTCGTTCCCGTTGCCGCGCACGAGACCGGGCAGCTGTCGCTCGACGGTGTCGTCGAGGTCGAGCTTCCCCTCCGCTTCCATCTGGAGCAGCACGGTCGCGACGAACGACTTGGTGATGCTGCCGACGCGGAACCGGTCGTTCTTGCCGCGCGGCGCACCCGATGCGAGGTCGCCGACGCCCGCCGTCGACGACCAGACGCCGCGCGCGTCGCGTGCCTGTGCCGCGATGCCGGGGGTGCCCGCACGCACGGCCGCGTCCATCGCACGCTGGGTGGCTCGGTGGCTCTTGTCCGCGGAAGCCCGCTGGCTCCTGCCCTCGGAGGCCGGGTGGTCCCTGTCCGCGGAGGCCTGGCGGTCCCTGTCCGCGGAGGCCCGGTCTGAATCCGCTCGGGCCGGGGCGACGAACGCGGTCGCCGCGACCGCCGCCGCGACGATGCCCACCACTCCGGTCCTCGTGCGCTTGCGTAACGCCATGCCTCACTCCTCGCAGGTGTCGGCCGGGGGCTCAGCCACCCCTGTGGCAAGACCTCGAGCCGGTGCGGGGGGTTGAGCGGGCGGCCGATGCACCTCGTGCGTAATGGCGCTATACAGGCCGAGGTTGAACGGTGTACCGGTCCTTCACCTTCACCTCGGCGACCGAGCGCCCCTCGGGGAAGACGCTCTGCCAGTCGCCGATCACGTGGAGCTCGTCAGTACCCATCGCGCGTACGACGGTGAGGCCCTCCTCGTACGCCTTGTAGGCCTTCATCCAGAGGTTGGAGAACGCCTGCGAACGGATCAGGTGCATCCAGTCGGGGCGGTAGAGCTCGCGGTTGTAGTTCGACTCCCCCATCGTGGCGACGAACTTGGAGTACATCGCCTTCACGTACTCCAGCGTCACCTCGTCGTCCTCGCCGATCGCCCGGTCGCGGGCGTCCTTGAGGGCGACGCGGAACTTCTCCAGGAGCCCTTCGGTCGCGCCCGAGGTGTACGACTCGTGGATCGTGGGTGGTTCGCACAGCCCGTACTTCGGCGACGACAGGCGCAGGAGCAGGCGCAGCGTGGGCTCGGTGATCCAGAGCGGCCCCGGCTCGTCGCGGTTGCCGATCGGGTTCGGCAGCACGCCCTCGTGCTCCCAGACGGGAGGCGTGACGAGGTGGACGCCGGCGCGGCGTCGGTCGTGGCCGAAGCCGGTGGAGTGCTCCAGCTGGCCGATCGGGAGGTGCGTCTTGAGCGCGGAGAGATAGGCGCCGTTGATGTCCAGGGCCGTCACCTCGTGCGCGCCCGGCGGGAGTTCGGGGCGGGTCCACTTGGGGCGGGCCTCCCAGATCTGGTCCGGGCCGCGCGAGGTCTGCTTGCGGAGGATGTCGGGGATCCAGGGGTGCGCCACGATGTCGTAGCGGCCGCCCTTGCGGGTCTCGTCGAGCAAGGCCATCGCATCCGGGATGGCCCGCTTCACGAGGGCGGCGGTGGCGGCTTCGACGTCACCCTCGTGCGCGGCGAGCGCGTCCCGCACGGCGCGGCCGATGGCGTCGGGGGCCTCGGCTGTTGTTGCTGCCGTGGCGCGGCGGCCGGTGGGGGCGAGTTTCGTGGGGGTGGGGGCGAGTGCGGGCGCCGGTTCGGGGGCGGTGGTGCCGCACTCGGCAGGGTCCAAGTGCTGCGTGAAGCCTTCGATCTGGTCGGTCGCGGGGCGGCCGCACAGGACGCACGGTTCGGGGTCCGGCTCGGGCGGAGGCGTGGGCGCGGGTGTCCGCTCGGACTCCGGTTCAGGTTCCGGTTCGGGCTGCGGCTGCGGCTGCGGCGTGAGCCTCGTGCGGGCCGACGCCAGGAAGTACGCGTACTTCTCACGGATCGCCCCCGTCGGTTCCCGTCCCGACTCCCAGCCGCCGACCGTCGTCGGACTGACGCCGATGGCCCGCGCCACCTGCGCCTGGGACAGGTTGAGGGCGTCGCGCAGGGCGCGTCGTTCCTCGGCGGGGGGCAGCTCCGCTTCGGGCCCGGACGCCGCCACCAGGGCGTCGATCGCGTCGAAGTCGCTCACCGCCGGGCCCCCTTCGGCTCGTCGGCCGCGGCACGGCGACTCGGCACAGTGCGGCGGCGGTCGGCGGCCAGCGTCTCGCACGCGCGCGTGGGACCGGCGAGGAGGTCGAGCACGTCGATGCCGTAGTGCGCGGCGATCGCGTCGCAGTCGTCCAGGCCCCAGGCGGCGGTGCCCGACTGACGACGCGACACCTGCGTCTGGTCGACGCCGAGCACGGCGGCAAGGGTTGCCTGCGTGTCGCCGGTGAGCTGCATCAACGCGGCCACGGCCGCGCGCAGTCGCTCCCTGGAAGACATCCTCATGGCCGCAGCCTAGCCAAGGGCGCGCGTTTTTCGCACATGGCACGCGGAATACGCATTCATCGAGGTCAGAGAGTCACCACGCATCGATCCGCCAGACGAATACCTCAGTACTCGGGCCGCGTTCCGAGAACAGGCCCGAGGCGGAGACCTCCCGCAGCAGTGTCCGCAGGTCCGCCTCGAAACGGTCGCGGCGACTGCCGAAGAGGTGGGGTGCGGAGCCGGACATCGAGAACACCTCCGCCACGACGTCGTCGACCGAGCGTTCCAGAGTCTGCCCGCCCGGGACGACGAGGCGCTGCGGACCGGCGAATCCGGCACGGGCGAGTACGTCGCGCTCGCCGCCAGGGGTGCCTTGCGGGAGAACGCCGCGGCCTGCTCGGCGTACCAGCGCCCTCGGCGATCATCCCGCCGTCCGGGTCCACGCCCACGACCTCGTGGAACAGAGGGGCCAGCGTCAGCGCGAGGGTTCCCGGACCGCAGCCCACGTCGATGAGGCGCCCTCGGCCGTCGAGCTGCACGGCCTCGACCAGCGCGGCGGCCAGCCCCGGCGCGTAGGGAAGGCGTCCGCGCGCGTACGTATCGCGCTCCCCCGTCGGCCGGAGCCCGCACGCAGAACGTACTCTTTTCGCTCATCCGGGTCTTTGCCCGCGAGATGCCATCAAGGTGCCCGCAAGAGGAGTTTCATCAGTGGAGTTTCGGCTGCTCGGAGCGGTTTCCGTCGCCACTGAGGTCGGCGTGCTGCCCCTCGGCCCCGCCAAGCGGCGCAGCCTGCTCGCCGCCCTGCTGCTCAGGCCGAACCATCCGGTCCCGGTCGACCAGCTGACGGCCGCGCTGTGGGACCACGAACCGCCCGCGCGGGCACGCGGCGTCATCCAGGGCCATGTGTCGCGGCTGCGGGTCCTGTTGAACAGCGCCGAGGCCGACATGTTCGGCGTCGAGCTGCTCACCCAGGGCACCGCGTACGTCCTGCGGATGCCGGAGTCCCTGCTGGACGCCCACCGATTCGAGGAACTGGTGACGTTGGCCCGCAGCCAGCGGGCGCCCTCCGATGCCGTGGCGATGTACCAGGAGGCGCTGTCGCTGTGGCAGGGTCCGGCGCTGACCGGCGCGTATCCGAGTCAGCCGCTTCAGGCCGCCGCGCAGGCCCTGGAGGAACTCCGCCTCGCCTCCGTGGAGTCGCTGGCTACGGCCTACTCACTGATGGGAGAGCACGCGCGCGCCGCCGCGGTCCTGCGCGCGGAGGCGAGCGTTCACCCGCTGCGCGAGTCGCTGGCCGCCGCGCTCGTGCGGGAGCTGCAGCGGGCGGGGCGGCGCTCGGAGGCCCTCGACTGGTTCCACCGCACCCGGCGGCTGCTCGCCGACGAACTGGGGGTCGACCCGGGCCGGGAGCTGGCCGACGCGTACACGGATGTGCTGCGGGGGGAGGACGAGGCGGGTGGTACGGCGCGACGTTCCGGTACGGCGCGACAGCCCGCCTCGCCCGCTGTCACCGCCTCCGCCTCCGCCTCCGCCTCCGGGGCGACCCCAGCCCCGGCCTCGTCCTCTCTTCCGCCTGTCCCTGTACCTGTACCTCCACCTTCACTTTCACCTTCAGTCACCCCCGAACCGTCAGCCTCCACCTCACCGTCAGCCTCAGCCTCGATCTCCACCCCAGCCATCCCTGCACCACCTCCCACAGTCGACCTCCTCCCCCGCATGCCCCGCGGCTTCCACGGCCGTGCCGACGAGCTCACCGCCCTGTCCCGGGCCGCCGCCGGCGAAGCGCCGGTCTGTCTGGTCACCGGGCCCGCGGGCGTCGGCAAGACGGCGCTCGTGGCGCATTGGGCGCACCGCAACCGTGAGCAGTTCCCCGGCGGGCTGCTCTACGCCGATCTGCGCGGGTTCAGCGACACGGGTGAGCCGGCCCTCCTCGAAGTGCTGCGGGAGTTCCTGCTCGCGCTGGGCGTCGCGCCGCGCCGCATACCGGAGTCGGCCGGCGGCGCGTCCGCGTTGTTCCGTTCGCTGTGCGCCGACCGCAGGATCCTCGTCGTACTCGACAACGCGCGGGCGTCCGAGCAGGTCAGGGAGTTGCTGCCGGGCGGTGCGGAGTGCGTCACCGTGGTGACGAGCCGGTACCGGCTGCGCGGACTCATCGCCTCCGACGCGGCCCGGCCCGTCCCCCTTGACGTACTCGAACCGGAGGACAGCACGGCGCTGCTCGCCGCGGTGCTCGGCCAGGAGCGGGTGCTCGCGGAAGAGGTGGCCGCCCGGCGCCTCGCGGAGCTGTGCGGCGGGCTGCCGCTGGCGCTGCGGGTCGCGGCCGCGAGGCTGGCGGACCAGCCCGACTGGCCGTTGAGCTCGATGACCGCCGAACTGTCCGACGAATCACGCCGGTTGAGCCTCCTGGACGTGGAGGACACGGGCGTCAGGGCGGCGTTGCGGCTGACGGTGCGGCGGCTGCCGGACGATGCCGCGCACCACTTCGCCCATCTCGGGCAGCATCCGGGGACGCACGTCGACCGGTACGCCGCCGCGGCGCTCGCGGGCACGGACCCGGACACCGCAGCCGCCGCGCTGGACAAGCTCACCGCGGCGCACCTGGTGATCCGTACCGCGCCGGACCGCTGGACGCTGCACGACCTCGTACGGCTTTACGCGCGGGGCCTGGAGGCCGGGCCGGACGCCCTGGTGCGCGGGCTCGACCACAGTGTGGCCACGGCGCTGGCCGCCGCCGACGCGGCCGAGCCGGGCGACGAGTCGTGTTTCTCACTGCCCGTGGACTTCCGGCCGCCGCAGGCCACCAGGGAGTTCGCCGACCGCGAGCAGGCGATGGCCTGGTACGCGGCCGAGCGCGACGACCTGGCGCTGGCGGCGGCCGCCGCGCGCGCCGGAGGGCTGCACGGCAGGACGTGGCGGATCGTCCTCGCGCTCTGGCCGCAGATCGTGTGGCGGGTGCGGGACGACTGGACTCCCCTGCTGCGTACGGCACTTGAGGCGGCGCGGGCCGACGGGGACGCGCGAGCCGAGTCGCGGGTGCGTGCCCTGCTCGGGTGGGTTCTGACGGAGGAGGGCCGTACCTCCGAGGCGCTGGCTCATCTGGAGGCCGCGCCCGTGCTCGCCGCCCGGGCCGGTGACCGGCGGGGCGAGGCGACGGCGCTGATCAACCTGTCGCTCGCGCAGTCCGAACTCGGCAGCCCCGAGGAGGCCGCCGAGGGCTGCGCGCTCGCCGCGGAGCTCGCGCACAGCGTCGGCGACCGGAACACCGAACGCCTCGCCCTGTACCACCTGGCCCGGCACCGCCTCGACGCACGGGAGTGGCAGCCGGCCTTCGAGACGGCGGTCGCCGCGCTCGACCTCGACGCCCCCTCGGAGGCGTCGGCGGCGGCCCGGGTGCTGCTGCGGACTGTCATCGGCGAGGCACTGCTCGGCATGGGCGACGAGGCCGAGGGCATCCGGCGGCTGGAGAGCGCGGCCCGCGAGGCGGAGTCGTCCGGCTACGACGACGGTGCGGTCCGCGCGCTCGGTGCGCTGCTGCGGGTGTCGGCGGACACGGGGCTCCAGGCGCGGTACGACACGGCGATGGTGCGGCTGATGGCTCGTACGTGACGGGCGGTGCTCACGGTCCGCACGCGCGTCGGCCCCGGCCGCCCGTGCGCCTCACTCCGCGGCGCTCCCGGGCGGCGTCTCCTGCTCACCGCGGGCGGCGTGCTCGGTGAGCTGCTCGTTCACCTCGCGGGTCTGCTCGGCGAGCCTGCGGGCCCGCTCCTCGGCGCGGTCCGCCCGCGCGTTGATGCGGGCGATGTCGTCCTCGATGACCTTCAGGGCCGTCTCGGTCGCGGCGTCCGCGTCCTGCGGCGGCAGGTCGTCGGGGAGCGCCTCCAGCGCGGTCTTGACCGCGGGGATGCCGCCGCGCTCGTGGATCTCTTTCCAGAACTCGTAATCCATCGCGCCATCCTGGCCGATAGGGCGGCGCCGACGCGAACGGCGGCCGGGGCGGCCGGCCGCGGGAGGGCCCCCGAGTGCCCGCGCGCTAGGACGCGGGCGCGGCGGGCGTACCGGCGCGGGCGGGCGTGCTGAAGTCCAACAGGTCCTCGGCCGTCTGCTGGGTCTCCTCCGCAGCCTTGCGGGCCGTGGCGACGACGTCGCCGTGTTCCTGGACGAGCGTGTGGTAGATCGGCGCCTGGGTGGCGTCATTGGCCGGCATGACCTGCGGCTCCTTGTTCGGGGACGGTGTTCGACTGGTCGGCCGTGGGCGGCCGACCCGCGACCTTACGCGAACCTCGTACCTCGATGGCACCCGACCCCGATCATGAGACGGGCGCTTGTGACGACCTTCACACGCGAGGGGCCGCCGGGGCCGGTGCGGCCTAAGGTGACGGTGTGCGCGAGGAGAGCATCGAGGTGTCGCCCGTCGTGCGACGCCGGGCCGAGCTGCTCGGAACGGCCGGTGAAGAGTGGCTGGCGGGACTGCCCGCGCTCATCGCCGACCTCGAGCACCGGTGGTCCGTCACGGTCGGGCCGCCGTTCCGTGCGGGAGCGGGCGGGTACGTGGCCCGGGCCCGCGCCGAGGACGGTACGGACGCGGTCCTCAAGCTGGCACTGCCCGAGCCCGGGAGCGCGGGGCAGATCACCACCCTCCTGCGTTCCGGAGGCCGCGGCTACGTCCGCGTACTCGACCACGATGCCGACCGGTTCGCACTGCTCATGGAGCAGCTCGGCACGCCGCTGTCGGAGCTCGCCTTCCCGCCCGAACGCCGGATCGCCGTCCTGTGCGCGACGCTGCGCCGGGCGTGGCAGGTGCCGCGCTCTCCCGAGCTGCTCGTGGAAGCCGCCGAGGGAGGCAAGGCCAGGGGGCTCGCCGTGCTCGTCGAACGGTTGTGGCGGGACCTGGGCCGCCCGTGCTCCATCGCTGCCTACGACCGCGCCATGACGTACGCCGAGCGCCGCGCTGCCGCCCACTGCCCTTCCCGGGCGGTGGTCGTCCACGGCGACCCCCACCCGGGCAACCTGCTGAGGCTGCCCGCTGCGGGGGCGCCACGTGCGGGGGCGGAGAGCGGCTTCGCCTTCGTCGACCCCGACGGCTTCCTCGCGGACCCGGCGTACGACCTCGGTGTCGTCCTGCGCGACTGGTGTGCCGAGCTCCTGTCCGGCGACGCGCCCCGGCTGGCCCGCCGCTACTGCGCGCTCATTGCCGAGGCAAGCGGGACCGACGCCACGGCCGTCTGGGAGTGGGGCTACCTCGAACGCGTCTCGACGGCGCTCTACCTCCTGGCCCACGGCGCGGAGGGACCGAGCCGCCCGTTCTTCGACACGGCGGAGATCCTCGCGGACACGAACCCGTAGCGCGCGTGAGGGGCGCCCCCGCCCCCCATAAAAACCCGTGCCGTGACGGCCCCCCTCTGTTACCGTCCCCGACATGAACAAGCGCGCTGCGATGACGACGACGCCGGAGAGTGTCCCGGCGCGCTGACCATGTCTCAGTTCGAAGCCCCGGGGCGAGTGCCCCGGGGCTTCGGCTTGCGGTCACTCGCCTCATGTCCGCGAGGAGACCCTCATCATGAAGAACGCCACCAGCGATTACGCCCCCGCCCACGACCACCGCAAACTCGGCCGCGAGCTCGGGCTGTTCGGCACCGATCCGCTGATCGGCGCGGGGCTGCCGTACTGGCTGCCGGACGGGGCCGCCGTGCGGCACGCCCTGGAGGAGTACATCCGCGACGCCGAGCGGCGTGCGGGCTACCGGCACGTGTACTCGCCCGTGCTCGGGAAGCGGGAGCTGTACGAGATCTCGGGGCACTGGTCGCACTACAGCGACGACATGTTCCCGCCGATGGATGTGGGCGGCGAGCAGGTGGTGCTGCGGCCGAGCCTGTGCCCGCACCACGCGGTGATGTACCGCTCCCGCTCCCGCAGTTACCGCGAGCTGCCGCTGCGCATGGCCGAGACCGGGGGCATGTACCGCGCCGAGCTCTCCGGCGTGCTCGGCGGGTTGAACCGGGTCCGCGCCATCCACCTCAACGACGCGCACGTCTTCTGCACCCTGGACCAGGCCGCCGACGAGGCGCGCGCCGCACTGGAGATGATCCGCCGGGCGTACGACGCGCTCGGCATCAGGCCCGCCCGTTTCCGGCTGTCCCTGCCGGGCCCCGGCGGCAAGTACGTCGCCGACCCCGAGAAGTGGCGGCGGTCCACCGCCCTGCTCACCGAGGTGCTCGACGGTTCCGGGCTGCCCTATGACGCCGTCGAGGGCGAGGCCGCGTTCTACGGCCCGAAGATCGACGTGCAGGTCGTGGACGCGGCGGGCCGCGAGTCCACCCTCTCCACCGTCCAGGTCGACTTCCACCAGCCCGAGCGGTTCGATCTGCACTACATCGGCGCGGACGGCGCCAAGCACCGCCCCGTGATGGTCCACCGCAGCATCATCGGCAGCGTCGAGAGAGCCGTCGCCCATCTCATCGAGCGGCACGGCGGCGCGTTCCCCGCCTGGCTGGCGCCCGTGCAGCTGGTGGTCCTGCCGGTGTCCGAGGCCCAACTGCCGGGCGCCGACGACCTGCTGCGGAGGTGCGCGGAGCGCGGTCTGCGGGCCGAACTCGCCGGTCCCGAGCTCGGCAGTCTCGGCGCGCGCGTGCGGGCCGCCCGTCTCGTGCCCTACCAGGCCGTCATCGGCGCCAAGGAGGACGCCGACGGCATGGTCGCGCTCCGGCTGCGCGACGGGCGGCGCGTCGATCCGATGCCGGCCGCCGACGCCCTCGCCCGCATCAACGCCCTCGTCGGGGCGCACCGCACCGAACTGTGGGACACCGAGTAGAGGTCAGAGCGCGCCGATGACCAGCGTCAGACCCATGACCGTCATCGTCGCGGCGATCAGGAAGTCCAGCGCGCGCCAGGCGGCGGGCCGCGCGAAGAAGCCGCTGAGCAGCCGCGCGCCGTAGCCGAGCGCGGCGAACCAGCAGACACTGCCGAGCATCGCGCCCGCCCCGAAGGCCCAGCGCAGCGCGTCGTGGCCGGCGGCGACGGAGCCGAGGAGGAGGACGGTGTCGAGGTAGACGTGCGGGTTGAGCCAGGTCATGGCCAGACAGGCGAGCACAGCGCCGCGCCGTGACCCGGCCGTCGCGCCCGTGGCCGTCATGGCGGTGGGGCGCAGAGCGCGGCGGGCCGCGAGTACGGCGTACGAGAGGAGGAAGCCTCCGCCTATCAGGCCGACGAGGGTCAGCGCGGGCGGCCAGGCCGTGACCACCGTGCCGACTCCGGCCACGCCCGCCGCGATGAGCACCATGTCGGAGAGCGCGCAGATGGTGACGACGCTGAGCACCGACTGACGTCGGATGCCCTGGCGCAGTACGAAGGCGTTCTGTGAGCCGATGGCGACGATGAGCGAGAGTCCGGTGCCGAATCCGGCAGCCGCGGCGGTCAGTGCTGTTCCCATGGCTTCGACGTTAGGGATCTTTGGCTGCCTAAGTACAGGTAATGATTCTGATGTAGCTTAAGCAAATGTGAAGTCAACACTGTCCGAGCTGCCGCTGGAACACGTGCGGACGCTGCTCGCCGTCGTCGACGAAGGCACCTTCGACGCCGCGGCTGCCGCCCTGCACGTCACGCCCCCGGCGGTCAGTCAACGCGTGAAGGCGCTTGAGCGCCGGACCGGGCGTGTCCTGCTGATGCGGACGAAGCCGGTCCGGCCCACCGAGTCGGGGCAGGTCGTGGTGCGGTTCGCGCGGCAGCTGGCCCGTCTGGAGCGCGACGCGCGCGCCGAGCTCGGCATCAGCGACACGGGCGAGCCCGCCGTGCTGCCGGTCGCGGTGAACGCCGATTCGCTCGCCACGTGGTTCCTGTCCGCGCTGGCCCGGATCGCGGACGAGCCGCGGATCTGTTTCGAGCTGCGCCGCGAGGACGAGGACCACACGACGTCGCTCCTTCGCGAGGGGTCGGTGATGGCGGCGGTCACGTCGTCGCCGGACGCGGTGTCGGGCTGTACGGTGCGGCGGCTCGGCCGGATGCGGTATCTGCCGGTCGCCTCGCCCGAGTTCGTGGCGCGGCGGCTCGGCGACTGGCCGCGCGTACCGCTCGGGGATGTCCTCGCGGACGCTCCGGTGGTCTTCTTCGACCGCCGCGACTGTTTGCAGGACGACTTCGCGCGCAAGGTGACGGGCGGGCGCGGAGCGAGCCCCCTGCGCCATTACGTCCCCTCCTCGCGCGGCTTCGTCGAGGCGATCGAGGCGGGCCTCGGCTGGGGTGTGGTGCCGCGGGCGCAGGCCGAGCCGCTGCTGCGCGCCGGGACGCTGGTCCTCCTCGATGCCGAGCGGGTCATGGACGTACCGCTGTTCTGGCAGCAGTGGAAGCTGGACTCCCCCGCGCTGGCCGCGCTGGCGAAGGCGGTGGTCGCCGCGGCTGCGACGGCTCTCGATCAGTGACACGGCGCGAACAGAACGTGCGGCGCGCGCGAGTCATGTCTAGCGTCACTGGCATGAACACTGATCCGCAGAGTTACGAGCTCCTGCTGGTGCCCGAGTTCACCGAGGGCGACGGAACGGCGGAGGGCGGCTCCGCCGGGGCGCTGCGTTCGGCGCTCGTGGTGGCCACCGGGGAGACCGGCGCCTCCGGCTATCCGCGGTACGTGGGCGACGGCATGGAGGCCGACATCGACCCGGAGACGAGGTCCGTCGAAGCGGTCCTGATCGACGGGGCCGAACTGGACTACGGCCTTTCGGTACGGATCGCGCCCGCGGGGCCGGGGACGGCAAGGTGACAAAAAGAATCGTTGCGTCAAGATTTCCGCCGCACAACTACTTATGCGGAAACCCGCAACATAAATCATTTACGCTGGCTTGAACGTATCGCTTTCCTTGGGACTCACAGGTTGAACGGGTAGGATTCGGTCACCAAAAGACCTGCAAAAAGACCGGCCAGAAGTAATCCTCCTGCCGACCACGTGGGGAGCTGGGTCATGCGACCGGGCGAGCGGATCGGGGGCCTCGTTCAGTCCCTCTCGGAACATCTCGTCAACAATGTCGAGGAACACGCATGGGAGGGGGCGCGTCGCGCTTTTCTCCAGAACGGATTCACGAAATTACCCTTCTTGGTGCCCGACCGGGTCAAGTCCTCGGTCGCGGACGAAATAGAAGGTCTCGTCGCCGAACACGGTGTGCGGCGCGGAATGAGCTTCGAGGAAACCGGCGGCACACCCCGGCTGATGCGCAATGTCCGGCATCACGAGATCAGCGAACACGGGACCGTGATCCCGCAGGTGTACGGGTCCACCGAACTGCTCGAAGCCCTGGGGAGGGTCGCCGGAGAGCCGGTGCTCCCGTGTCCCTACGAGCCGGAGCGGTACGTGATCACCGAGCTGGAGCAGTCCGGTGACACGCACGGGTGGCACTGGGACGACTACAGCTTCGCGCTCGTATGGGTGGTCGCGTGCCCGCCCGCCGAGCACGGCGGATTCGTGCAGTGCGTGCCCCGCACGTACTGGAACAAGCAGGACCCGCAGCTGCACCGGCAGTTCATCGGACAGCCCATCCACTCCTTCGAACTGCGGCCGGGCGACCTCTACTTGATGCGCACCGACACCACCCTGCACCGCGTCTACCCGCTCAGCAGCGGCCGGCGCCTCATCATCAACATGGGCTACGCGTCCCGCGCCGACCTGCACAAACCGATCAGCCACGAGACCATGGACGGGCTCTGGAACGGCTCCCGCGAGGATCAGACTGAGCGGATGGACCACACAGATCAGGCGGAGCAGACCGTATGACCCCAGTGGAGGGGGCCACGGCGCCGGCGCCCGGGCCCCCTCGACTGGTCCGTCAGTTGGGCACCTCGGGGCTCGTCGCGCACTACGTCACCTCCGTGATGGGCGCGGGCGTGCTGCTGATCCCCGCTCTCGCCTGGGCGGAGGCAGGGCCGTTGTCCCTCGTCGCATGGGGGGTGCTGATCCTCTACAGCTATCCCTTCGCGCTCGTCTTCGCGAAGATGTCCGTGCGGCATCCCACGAGCAAGGGCGTCGCGCAGTTCGTGGAAGCGGCGTTCGGCGTCCGCGCGGGCCGGATCGCCGCCGTCTTCCTGCTCCTCACGCTGCTGGCGGGCAATCCGGTCCTTGGGCTCGCGGCCGGCCGCTATCTGCTCGCGGCGGTCGATCCCGCGGCCTCGAACCGGGCGTCCCTCCTCGCGGGCGCCGCCGTCATCGTGTTCTGCGTCGCGCTCAACCTCTGGGGAATCAGGGTGAGTACGCGCGCCCAGATGGCGGTGCTCGGTTCCGTGGTGCTGCTGCTGGCCGTCGTCATCTGTCTGGCACTTCCCCAAGGGGACTACGGACGCCTCACCCCGTTCGCCCCGCACGGCTGGGGCTCCCTCGGCAGTACGGTGCTCATCTGCTTCTTCGGATTCATCGGCTGGGAGAACGCGGCCCCGGTCGCCGAGGAGGTCCGGGACCCCGAACGCACCTTTCCCAAAGGCATTCTCTACGCCGTCAGTTGCGTGGGACTTCTCTATTTCGCCATGGCGTTCACCGTCTCCGTGGCCCTGCCCGACGCGTCCGCGGGCCAGTCCGATCTGACGGCGTTCGTACGGCTCCTCCAGGTGGCCACGGGGTCGGGCCTGGAGAGCACCGGGTACCTCGTCGCGGGCGCTCTGCTGCTGCTCACCACCAACGCCTGGTGCCTGGGCACCTCGCGCGTCGTCTTCGCACTCGCCCGGGACGGCATCCTGCCGACCCGGCTCAGCAGGCTCTCCCGGCAGGGCAAGGTCCCGGCCCGCGCGGTGCTCGCGCTCCTGCCCGGCTACGCCGTGTCGGTGCTGCTGCTCCTCGCCACCGACTCCAGCGAGACGGCGCTGATCAAAGCGTCGTCGGCCACCTACCTGCTCATCTTCCTCATGGCCTTCCTCGCCGCCGCCCGCCTGCTCCCCCGGGGCGGGACCGCCCGCCTGAACCTGCTGCTCATCGCGACGACCGTCGCGATACTGCCGTTCTTCGGCGTCAGCGTCGTCATCGCGCTGGCGATGCTGCTCCTCTCCGTCATCGCCGAGCGCCGGCTGCGCAAGCGCGTCCCCCCGTCCACCGACACAGGAGTACTCACGTGACCGCGCGACACATCCTGCGGATACAGGACCTCTCAGCCAAGGAAATGTGCTCCCTGCTCGACCTCGCCGAGGCGATGAAACGCGGCGACGACTCGCGCGCTCCCCTGGCGGGCCGCTGCATAGGCCTGCTCTTCAACGTGCCGTCCACCAGGACCCGCGTCTCGTTCCAGGTCGCCGCCTCGCAACTCGGCGCCGACTGCTATCCGTACGGGGTGGAGGAGCTGCGGCTCGCCAACCGCGAGTCGATCGAGGACACCATCGGCGTACTCAACCGCTACCTCGACGCCCTCGTGGTGCGCTGGTACGACATGAACGACTACGGCGCCGGGCACCGACGGCTGCGCGCGATGGCCGAGCACGCCACGATCCCCGTCATCAACGCGCTGGACGACGAGGAGCATCCCTGTCAGGTCCTCGCCGACCTCATGACGCTGCGCGAGCTGTACGGCGCCGACGTTCCGGCCCGACGGATCGTGTACGCCTGGTCCTACTCCCCGCGGCAGAAGACCCCCGGCGTCCTGCACTCCTCCATGATGGCCGCGGCCCTCCTCGGACACCGCGTCACCGTGGCCCACCCGCCGGGCTTCGCCCCCGAGGAACGTGTGACCCGCGCCGCCCGTGACATCGCCGCCCGCACCGGCGCGAGCGTCGACCTGACCCACGACCTGGAGGGCGCCGTCCGCGGCTGCGCGGCCGTGTACACCCTCAGCTGGAAGTCCCCGACCCTCGTCGGCCAGGAGGAGATCCAGGCGCGGACGCGGCTCGCGGACCGGTGGCGGATCACCGAGCCGCTGATGCGGCTGGCGGGCGACGATGCGGTGTTCCTCGACTGCATGCCCACCAACCGGGGCGAGGAGGTCGACGCCGAGGTCAAGGACGGACCGCGGTCGCGGATCTTCCAGCAGGCGGAGAACCGTCTGCACACCCAGAAGGCCCTGCTCACCCAACTGTTCGACGGAACACTGACGGGCGGCGGACGATGAGGGTCGCCCGCTCGGGCACACGGGTGGCGCTGGTCACCGGGGGCGGCGGAGGCATCGGCGGCGCCGTCGCTCGTCGGCTCGCGGACGAGGGCGCGGCCGTAGCGGTCGTCGACCGGGACGCCGAGGCGGAGACCGTGGCCCGGAGCATTCGCGCCGACGGCGGGCACGCCGAATCGTTCCTGTGCGACGTCTCCGACGAGGAGGAGGTGCTGACCCTCGTGAAGGAGGTCGGCGGTCGCCTCGGTGCCATCACCGACGTGTGCTGCGTGGCGGGGAGCATCCGGCGCGGGACGGTGCAGGACCTGTCCCTGGAGGACTGGCACAAGTCGTTCGCGGACAACGTGGACTCGGTCTTCCTCGTGTGCCGGGCGGTGCTGCCGCTGATGGAGCGGGCGGGCCGCGGCAGCATCGTCACCGTCGCCTCCGGGTGGGGGCTGCGCGCCGGGGAGAAGGCGGCCGCGTACTGCACGGCGAAGGCCGGTGTGGTCATGCTGACGCAGGCGATGGCGCTGGACCACAGTCCGGCGGGCATCCGCGTCAACTGCGTCGCCCCGGGCGACACGCGCACGCCGATGCTCGCCCGCGAGGCGCGCCAACTGGGCCAGTCCGACGCGGACTTCCTCGCCGAGGCCGCCGACCGGCCACTGGGCAGGATCGGTACGCCCGAGGACATCGCCGCCGCGGTCGCCTTCCTCGCCGGCCCCGACGCGGACTTCGTCACGGGCAGCGTGCTGTCGGTCGACGGCGGGGGAAGCGTCTGAACCGGTGTCCTAGAAGGCGCCGTCGGGGGCTGCTGCTCGCGTGAAGTATTCGAGCGTGCCGGTGAGGTCGAGGAGCCGCTCCAGGTTCGGGGGCCGGTCGTCCAGGTGCAGCCGTGTCCCGGTGTCGGCGGTACGGCGGCCGATCATCAGCAGGATGGACAGGCCCATGGAGTCGACGTTGGCGATGCCCGCGCAGTGCAGGTGCAGGTCCCGGAGCTGCGGCCGGGCGCCGAGCTGGTCGGTGACCTCGGCGAGGAGGAACTCGGCGTTGTCGTAGTCGAGATCGCCGGTGATCTCTATGTGGACGGTGTCCGCGGTGCCGGCGGTGGCCAGGCGCAGCGCGGCGTGCGATGTGGTCATACAGGTGTTCCAGGCGCGGTGGCGTGATCGGTGGTGAGGGCTTCGAGTCCGCTGCGGAGGATGCGGGATGCCCGGGGGAAGTCCTTGAGTTCGCGGAGGAAGAGGTCGAGGGCCGGGGGGAGTGACCGTGCGGGCACCCCTCGGGCCTCCAGGATCCGGGCGGTCCAGGTGATGAACCAGCGGAAGAGTTCTTCGTCGCCGAGGTAGAGGGCCGTGGCGAGGAACTCCACGATGTGCGCGAGGTCCTCCGCGGTGCGCTCGCGCTGCGTTTCGTCGTAGCCGCGCATGGCGGGGAACGCGTCCTCCAGAGCGCGGAAGACGGTCCGCACCAGGGAGTCGCCGCTCCGGGTGACCATCGTGTATTCCTGGTCGGCCAGGTGCGGGAGGTCGTCCAGCTGCTGGTGGTCGGCCTGCGGGCGCGGCAGGCGTCCTTCGGCGAGGTGGTCGGCGGCGGTCGGGGCATCGGGCGCCCACGCGTCGGCGCCCAGCAGCCGCGCGTAGCGGCCGCTCGGTCCGAACGCGGCGCCGCCGACCAGGACGGGCACGCCGACGGCCTGGCACGCGGTGATCGCCGCGTGCGCGGTGGGGAGTCTGGTGGCGATCGAGCTGGACAGCGCGACCGCGTCGGCCTGCGTGGTGTGCAGGTGGGTGATCAGATGCGGTACGGGGACCTGCGCTCCCAGGTAGTCGACCTGCCAGCCGCGCAGCTTGAGCACCTCGGCGAGGAGCCGGGCGGGCAGGGCGTGCCATTCGCCGTCCACGCACGCCACCGTGACCCGGCCCCGGTCGGGTGTCCTGCGGGCGGCGGGGTGCAGGGCCAGGGCGGCGACGGCGCGTTCGTTGATGGAGGTGGCCGCGTGCTCCTGGGCGATGCTGAGGCGGTTCGCGGCCCACTCCTCGCCGACTCGGCTCTGCACCGCGGCGATGACGTCCACGAGGACGGCTTCCGGATCGGCGCCGTCGTCGAGGGCGCGCAGGAGGACTTCGGTGGCCGTGTACTCGTCGCCGACCGCCACGGCCTTCCACAGCCGGTCGGCCAGCTCCGGGGGCGGGGGCGGGACGGCGGCCCGGAGGCGGGGCGGGGTGCTGGTGCTCATGCGGTGAACCTGCCCCGAGTGCGGCCGTTCACGGCACTCAGGTGGTGCGTGCGGGGTGCGGAGATGGCGACGACGGCCATGTCGTCGTGACGGCGGTTGCCGAGCCACTGGGAGGCGAGCATCTGGACATGTTCCACGATGCCCTCCGACGGCATGCCGGCACATCCGGCGAGGGCACGCTTGAGGCGTCCTTCGCCGAACTGCGCGTCGCCCATCGGGCCGCCCTGGGCTTCGGTGATCCCGTCGGTGTACAGGATGCAGGTCTCCCCCGGCGCGAGCGTGACCGCCGTGGTGCGGGCGGGCACGTTCGGCATGGCGCCGACGAGGGTGCCGCGGGTGTCGGCTTCCTCGACCGTGCCGTTGGCGCGGATGATCAGCGGGGGTGGATGACCGGCGCTGGTCAGCCGCAGGTGCACCTCGTCGTCCCTGCGGATGGCGGAGGCCAGGACCAGCGTCGCGAAGCGGGTGTGGTGGGAGTTGAGCAACGCCGTGTTGAGCAGGGTAAGCATGCGCTGGTGGTCGTCCGCCATCGGCAGCAGCGCGTGGAGGGTATTGCGGATCTTGCCGGTGAGGACAGCGGCCTCCAGGCCCTTTCCGCAGACGTCGCCCAGCGTCACCAGCGACGGCTCGCCCTCGACGGTGGCGGGGTGGACGTCGTAGAAGTCCCCGCCGATGCGTTCGTAGTCGGCCGAGGGCCGGTATCGGCCTGCGAAGTCCACTCCTGAGATGTGCTGCAGGGTCGGGGGCAGCAGCTCCCGCATCAGCACTTCGGTGATGGCCGTCTGCTCGGCGTAGAGACGGGCGGCCGACATCGCCGCTCCGGACCGTGCGGCGAAGAGGCGGGCGAAGACCTCTTCCTTCTCGGTGAAGCCGACACCGCCCTCTTTGCGCAGCAGGATCAGCGCACCGGCGGGGACGCCGTGCCCGGGCAGCGGGGTGATCACTATGGCGCCGACGGGGCCGAAGCCCTCGGGAATCATCCACTCCGGCGCCGCCGACGGGTCGATCCACCGCGAGGGCACCGGCGGGAACCCCCGGAGGGCCTCACCGAGGCCGGGGACCTCGTTGGGGTCGACCGCCTGCTCCGACGTGGTGGGGCTGCCGCCGCGCAGGCAGGTCACCACGGGCAGCCGGTGGCCGCGTGCCGGGGCGATGGCCAGCGCCGCGTCGGCGAGGTTCTCGGCGGCCAGCTGCGCGGTGACGTCCATGCAGCGCCCCAGGTTGAGGGAGGAGAGCAGCGTGCTGGACGCCTTCGCCAGGAACGCGGTCCGCTCCCTTTCGATGTGCAGGGCTTCGCGGGCGAGCTGATGGTCCGTCTGGTCCACCAGCCACCAGGCGACCGTGCCGTCGTCGCGCACGCTGGGGTGTGCCTCGAAACGGCGCGCTCCGATCACACCGGACAGTGGGGCGTCCGATGCCTGTACGGGGCGTGGTCCGGGCAGGCGCGTGGCGCGATGGGCGGCGGCCAGCCAGGCCGGGACCACGTCGTCGAGGTGCGTCCCGGGTCGGGCCGCGGGGAGCAGTGCCCGCGCGGCGGCGTTGCACTGCGACAGGAAGCCCGCCGCGTCAGCGACAAGGACTGGGTAGGGGGCACCGTTCCACGGGAAGTCGGGCTCCGTGACCGCGGCGGTCTGCATGTGGGGGGAGACCAAATATCGAGGACCCGCTGGGCGAATCCCTCACCTCACCAACTCATAGGGAAAATGTTGCCTTGCGGCAACGATCCCGCACGGGACACCTTCCTGGCAACCCGTGTCCGGTCGGGGAGATGGCCGCGTCCTGCTGGCATAGTCGCGAGCATCCGAACACCATGCAGCTTCGGCCCGCCGAGGGGTACCCATGTCCGGCAATGACAGCACCTCCCCGTACGAGATCCTCGACGAGCGGTTCCGTACCGGGCAGTGTGCGAACGGCGACGACCGCCTCGAACAGTTGCACGGGGGCTGCCGGTGGGCCGAGGGGCCGCTCTACCTCCCCGCCTGGCGTCAGCTCGTCTGGAGCGACATCCCGAACGACCGGCTGCTGCGGTGGGACGAGTCGACCGGCGCGGTCTCCGTCTTCCGCTCCCCCGCCGGGCACGTCAACGGCAACACCCTCGACCGGGAGGGCCGCCTCATCAGCTGTGAACAGGGCAACCGCCGGGTGACGCGCACGGAGCCGGACGGCAGGATCACGGTGCTGGCCGAGCGGTACGGGGGCAAGCGGCTCAACAGCCCGAACGACGCGGTCGTCCGCTCGGACGGATCGGTGTGGTTCTCGGACCCGGACTTCGGGATCCTCAGCGACTACGAGGGACATCGCGCCGAGCCCGAGATCGACGGCCTCAACGTGTACCGGATCGACCCTTCGACGGGCGAGGTGCGTCTGGTGGCGGACGGTTTCGGGGGGCCGAACGGGCTCGTCTTCTCACCCGACGAGCGGCAGTTGTACGTGTCCGACACGCGCGGCGGCTGCATCCGCGTCTTCGAGGTGCGTGAGGACGGCACGCTCTCCGAAGGCAGGGTGTTCGCCGAGACGAAGGACGACGTCAGCCGGTTCGACAACATCCGCTTCGACGACGGCGGCCGTCTGTGGGCCGCCGCCATCGAGGGCGGGGTGCACTGTTACGACCCCGACGGCACCCTCATCGGGCGCCTGCGGGTGCCGGAGCCGGTCTCCAACATCACCTTCGGCGGCCCGAAGAACAATCGCCTGTTCATCACCGCGACCAGTTCGCTGTACTCACTGGTCATGTCCGTGACGGGGCTGCCGCGCGTGCTCCGTTGAGTGTCAGAAGCGGACGTCGGAGCAGGCGTAGAAGGCGTTGCCGGTGTCCGCGATGGTCCAGACGCCGAGGATGATGTGCTGGCCGGTCTTCTGGGGCAGAAGACCGCTGTGGGTGACCGTGGAGCCGGGCTGACGGCCGCCGAAGGGCACCGCGAGGAACGGCTGCGGGTCCAGGTCGGCCCTGGTCAGCGGCTTGGTCGGGTCCCAGCCGTCCTTGGTGATGTAGTAGCGGAAGTCCGTCGTGGCGTGGCGGGCGGTGATGCGCCAGACGAAGGTGTGGTTCTGGCCCGCCGTCAGCTTGGTGGTGGGCCACTTGCCGCCCCGCGGGTCGTCCAGTTCGGAGAAGCGTCCGATGCCGCCCGAGCAGATGCGGCCGTCGCCCGGCCCGCGCGCGGGGAATCCCTTGGGTCCCTCCACGCTCGGCGGCTCCCACTGGATCTGCCCGCAGTTGCGGACGGTGCCGTTGCCGCACAACTGCTGGCGGCTGACGGGCGAGTCGGTGTAGCCGTGGGCCTGGGCGCTGCCGCTGGTGGCCAGCATGGCCGATCCCGCGAGGCCGAGGCCCAGGAGTAACGAGGTGAGCTTCCTGCGCATGATGTGCTCCCGTGGTCCGAGGATGCGGTTGGGGCCGGACGCACACCTCTGGAGCACCGCCGCTAGCACCGTGCGGAGCGGGCGGCAGTGCGGGAACAACCGGAGGGCACACGTCCGACGCGGTCTAGACCAAGTCCGAGGCTAGCCCCACGAGTTAGGCATGTCCATACCAATGGAGCCCCTGCGGATGGAACCCCACCGACGGCCGATCGGCGGCGGGACTCCATCCGCAGGGGCAGGGCCACCCGCACCGCTCACTCCGTGGCTTCCGCCTCCACCGGCTTGGGGATGAGGAAGGACGTCGCGAAGGCCAGCGCGATGAGGACGACTCCGGCGATCATGCCTGCCGTGTAGCCGGCGGGTGACGTCTTGTCGGCCGGTGCCGCGGCGGTCTGCACCGCGTACAGGACGGCGAAGCTGAGGCCCGCGCCGAGGTTGAAGGCGCCCGCGTTCAGGCCGGGCAGGAAGCCCGGGTTCTCCTTCGGGGAGAGCACGATGCCGAGCCCGTTGAGGACGATGTTGCCCACGCCCGCGTAGGTGACGCCGATCAGGACCGACGCGACGAGCAGCAGCAGCCGCGAGTCGGCGTGCAGCGTGAACAGCATCAGGGCGACCGTCACGGCCGAGCCGATGAGCCCGAGGCGCAGGATGCGCCCGTAGCCGTACGTGGCCGCGAGGCGTCCGGCGATGGGTCCCATGGCGAGGCCCGCGAGGGCGTACGGCGTCAGGGTCCACCAGGCGCTGTGCTCGGCGCTCATGCCGAAGCCTGCCTGCGCGTCCTGCGCGAACGCGGGGATCATGCCGTTCATCACGGCGAACACGCCGGTCATGGTGAGGACCGTGGTGAGCAGCAGGGCCCAGGTGGAGCGGCGGCGCAGGTGCCGGGTGGCGACCAGGGGGTGGCTGCTGCGGTCCTCGATGCGCCAGAACAGGGCGAAGGCTACGGCGGTGACGACGAAGAGGCCCACGACGAGCGGCCAGTTCGCGTTGCCGAGCTTGCCCGCCTCGTTGAGGGCGATCAGGGCCGCGCCGACCGAGATGACCAGGAGGGTGACTCCCGGCCAGTCCATGCGGCTGTCCGCGCTGTCGGCGGACGGGGCGGCCTTCGACTCGGGGGTCAGGGTGGCGACGAGGAGCGTGGCGATCGCGGCGACGCCCGCCATGGCCCAGAAGACGGACTGGAAGCCGTGGTGGTCGGCGAGGTAGCCGCCGGCCAGGGAGTCGACGCCCGCGATGCCGCCGTTGACCGCGGTGATGACGCCGAGGAGCGTGCCGTACTTCTTCGGCTCGTGGACCTCGTTGCGCAGCATGATGAGGCAGAGCGGCACGGTGGGTCCCGAGACGCCCTGGATGACGCGGCCCGCGAAGAGCATCGGCACGCTCTCGGCGAGGGCGGCGACGATGCAGCCGACCACCATCAGCGCGAGCATCCCGGCGAGCACCTTGCGCCGTCCGACGAGGTCGCCGAGGCGGGGCAGGAAGAGCGAGAAGAGCGCGGCCGACGTGAAGAACGCGGTCTGGGTGAGGCCCACCTCGGCGGAGGTCGCGCCGAGGGAGTCCTCGATGTTCTTCAGGGCGGGGCTGAGCATGCTCGCGTTGAGCTGGAAGGCGAAGCAGGCCGCGAGGAGCGCGGTGACCAGGACCCCGATGCGCACCGGCCGGGAGCCGCGGGCGCCGCCCGGAGCGGCGGCGGGTTCGGTGAGGGCGTTCATGCGCTGACGTCACCGATCCGCTCGAGGGCGTCCACGATCAGGTCCCAGAAGCGCGTGTGGTCCAGGTCGACGGCGACCTGGGTGGTGCAGTCGTCCGGGGCGGGGGCGCGGAAGTCCGTCACGGTCATGCCGAGGGTGAGGGTTCCGGTGAGCTCGATGTCGACGGGAGCCTTACGGACGGTCATGACGCTCGGGTCGATGACGTAGGCGACGGCGCACGGGTCGTGGACCGGCGGGGCGTCGAAGCCCTGGGCCTCCAGGTACATGGCGCCGAAGAAGTCGAGGAGCTCGTTGACGAAGAGGGCGGGCTTGGTGCCGACCTTTCCGATGCGCTCGATGACCTCGGGGGTGGCGAGGGCCTGGTGGGTCAGGTCGAGGCCGACCATGGTGACGGGCCAGCTCTCGTTGAAGACGATGTGCGCGGCCTCGGGGTCGATCTTGATGTTGAACTCGGCGACGGGGCTCCAGTTGCCCGTGTGGTAGCCGCCGCCCATGAGCACGACCTCGCGGACGCGCTCGACGATGCGGGGCTCCTTGCGGGCGGCCAGGGCGATGTTGGTGAGGCCCGCGGTGGGGACGATGGTGATCTCGCCGGGCTCGTGGGCCATGACCGTGTCGATGATGAGGTCGACGGCGTGGCGCTCGTCCAGGGCCAGGGTCGGCTCGGGCATGACGGGGCCGTCGATGCCGCTCTCGCCGTGGATGTCGGGGGCGGTCTCGACGTCGCGTACGAGGGGGCGGGGGCAGCCCGCGGCGAACGGGACGCCGGTGATGTTCGCGATGCGGGCCACCGAAAGGGCGTTGCGGGTGACCTTCTCCAGGGTCTGGTTGCCCACCACGGTGGTGACGGCTACCAGCTCGACATCCGGGTTTCCGTGCGCCAGGAGCATGGCGATCGCGTCGTCATGTCCGGGGTCGCAGTCCAGGATGATCTTTCGGGGCATCGCGGAACCTCTTTGTTCGGCTGAGCGGGCGCTGCACATGCGGCGACGCTCGGGAAAACGTTCTCCCAAGACTGTGTGCACCGGCGCGAATTATGTCAATGGTCAACGACACACCCCGGCAAACTCGCCCGGAACGGACAGGAGTCCGAAGCGCGTTCGGCACCACAGAAATGGTCCAACAGGGAGAATACGCCCGGAAAATCGGCTCTGGTGACGTTGGTGGCCCGCTGATAACGTTTGCCGAAACGCATCGAAGGGTGGGCGCGGCGTGGCCGACGTAACGCTGAGAGACGTGGCCCGGGCCTCCGGCTGCTCCGTCGCCACGGTCTCCCGGGTTCTCGCGGGCACGCGCCCCGTCGGCGCGGAGACCGCGCGCCGGGTGCGCGAGGCCGCCGAGACGCTCGGCTACCGGCCGAACCACGCGGCGCGGGCTCTGCGCAGCCGTTCCACGGGCACGGTCGGGCTCGTCCTGCCGCAGATCACGAACCCCTTCTACCCGACGCTGGTACGCGAGTTGACGCACGCCCTGCACGCCGGGGGCCGTGCCGTGCTGCTCGCCGACTGCGACGACGATCCGGTGGCCGAGGCGGAGTACATCGCCGATCTGCTGGGCCGGCGGGTCGACGCGCTCCTGGTGATCCCGGCGCACGAGGAGCGCAGCCGGGAGGCGGTGACCGCGGCGGCGGCCCGGGTGCCGCTCGTCCTGATGGACCGGGGCTGCGGGCCCGCCGTCGCCGACTCCGTGGCGGTGGACAACACCGCGGGCATGGCTCTCGTCCTCGACCACCTCGCCGCCACGGGCCGCCGCCGCGTCTGCTTCCTCGGCGCGACGGGCACGGCATCGGCCGCCGCGGAACGCCGGGTCGCCTACGCGTCCGGCGCCGCGGCGCTCGATCCCGGGGCGCCGGACCGGGTGGCCCTCGGCGACTTCTCCGTGGAGTGGGGCCGGGCCGCGGTCGACGAGGTCTGGCCCGCCCGGCCCGACGCCCTCGTCTGCGCCAACGACCTGATCGCCATCGGCGCGCTGCAGCGCCTGCAGCAGCTCGGCGTCGACGTGCCCGGCGAGGTCGCCGTCACGGGCTTCGACGACATCCCGATGGCGGCGCTCTCGGCGCCGGGCATCACGACGGTCCGCCAGCCGGTGGCGGAGCTGGCGGCGGAGGCGGCGCGCCTGCTCGGCCGCCGTCTCGCGGGGGGCGAGGACGGCCACCCCCGGCAGGCGATACGGCTGGCACCCGGACTGGTCGTGCGGGAGTCGAGCGTGGGGGGCGCTGGCGTGGCGGGTGCGGGAGTGGTGGACGGTACGGTTCCGGCGCCAGGGGGCGCCGCCGCACTATGGCGGTAATGGCACAGGCTCGCAGGTCAACGCCGCACGCGATAGCGCGAATAGACGACGGCGGCTGAGCCGACAGCGCGGGTCTCGACGAGGTCGAGGTCCACTCGGCGCTCGTGCTGGGCGAAGAACGGGGTGCCGCCGCCGACCAGCACCGGATAGCTGCGGATGCGGTACTCGTCGATCAGGTCCAGCGCGGCCACGTCGGCGGCGAGACCCGCACCGCCGATCGCGATGTCTCCCTCCCCCGGTTCGGCCCGCAACCGCTCGATCTCTTCCGCCGGCGTGCCGGAGGCCAGCCGGGTGTTGCTCGCCCGCACCTCCGACAGCGTGGTGGAGAAGACCACCTTGGGGAGCGCGTTCCAGAGCGCGGCGAACTCGAGCGTGGGGGCGTCGAGCGACGGGTCCTGGTCGGCGGTCTCCCAGTACAGCATCGTCTCGTACAACCGCCGTCCCAGCAGATGCACGCCGAGCCCGCGCACCTCGTCCATGGCCAGGCTGAAGACGTCCTCGTCGGGCTCCGACCAGTTGAAACCGCCGTCCGGCCCAACGATGTAACCGTCGAGGGAAAGGCTCATGGAGTAGGTCACGCTGCGCATCGGAAGTCCTCCCGCCGGCGGGCGTCGGACGTCGGGCGCCGACGGATATCAGAAGGGTGCGGCGTGCGGTACATCGAAGCACGAGCTCTCGGCCCCATCAACCGCGAGCCGCCGGGCAGTTGCGCCGCGCTCCCTTCAGCGCACGGCTCCCGGCACCGTCCACGCGTGGACCGGCACATCCTCCGACGCCAGTTCCAGGGAGTGGCGGAAGATCTCACGGTCGCAGGCGCCGGCGCGGCGGGCGCGGCGGTGCCAGTGTGCGGGGGAACGGCCGGAGGCGACGCGGGCCTCGATGATGCCCAGCCACCGCTGGATCTCGTCGTCCGTCACACCGGCCCCGGCCAGACCGCGGGCCGCGCGCCCCAGGAGAGAGCCGACCACGTCGTGCGCGGTCCGCTGGACCGGCGCGCTGCCCGCCCGCGGCCACCACAGTGTGGCGTCCAGTCCCTGGCGGGCGGCGGCGTAGAAGTTGGCGCGTGCGTGCGCGAAGGGCAGGGGCGGGACCACCGGCTCGTGAGCGGCCGCGTGGTCCAGGACGAGACCGATCAGCAGGGCGGTGTTGGCGGCCATGTCCACGGGGGTGGGGCCGGAGGGCAGGGCGCGCATCTCGATGCGCAGATGCCCGTCGCCGGTGGGGTCGTACACGGGACGGTTCCACCACCAGACGGTGCCCACGTGCAGCCGTAGCTCTTCCAGTTCCGCGGGCCCTCCGCCCCACGTCGTCTGCGTCGGTGGTATGTCGGCGCAGATCGGCACGAGCGGGCGGTGCCTGCACGCGGCCTCCATGAGCTCGCCGACACCGTCGCGCACCCATCCCTCGCCGAAGCCCGTACGCTCGCCCGGGCCGGACGAACCGGTGCGGTACGTGCCGAAGGTCTGCTCGTACCACGGGATGCGGGTCTCGTCCCACAGCAGGCGGCCGAGCAGCACGGGCGAGTTCGCGCAGACGGCCAGCACCGGGGCGATGACGAGTTGCGCCGCGTTGTAGTAGCGGGCGAAATCCACCGCGGGGACGGTCAGGTGGATCTGCCAGGAGCTGACGGCTCCCTGGGCACACAGGGTGTCGGAACGCAAGCGGCAGCTCTGCTCGCCGCGGACGTTCAGATAGCGCGGGACGCGGCCGAGGGCGTCGTCGAGGACTCCGTAGCGACGCTTCGCGGAGACGTTGTGGCGGGTGAGGTCACCGGGGCGCAGGGTGGACAGGATGCCGGAGCAGTACGGCACCGCGCCGTGCGGAAGGGCGGCCTTGGCGACCGCACTGAGCAGGTCACGCGTCTCCTGGTGCAGGGCGGTGAAGGGGGACCCGCGCACGGGAACGGGGGTGAGGTTGCCCTCCAGGTTGTACCGGTTGACCTCCAGGACGAGACGTGGGTCGGCCGCGGCGAGGCGGACCTCCTCGTTCCGCGGGACGGGGCGACCGTCGTCCGGGTCGGCCAGGAACATCTCCAGTTCGGCGCCGAGCATCGGTTGCGGAAGGCCGAAGGAGGACCGGGTCACCGTGTCGCCGAGGACGCCGAGCGACTGTTGCAGCCTCGTACGGAAGAGCTGGTGATCCTGATCGGTGAACACGGTCTGCCGCAATTCGCGACCCATGGCCTGCTCCTCGTCCGATGACCGACACGACTGCACGACTGACCGACACGACGGCTCCGTGCCCCCGACCGGGCCGCCCCGGGGGGCCGCCCACCGTTTGGAGTCGTTTCACAGCAGTATGTGGCGATTACCCGTCCGCGGCTCCCCGAGGTGACGGAGGGCGGACCAAGGGCCGTGTGATCCGGCCGGAATACTGGCCGCCATGAACAAGGTCGAGGTAGTCGTCGCACACTCCGAACGCACCACTCTGCGCGTCGGTGACATGTTTTTGAAGGTGGATGCCGATCCGGAGCGCCTCGACGCCGAGGCCGAGGCGATGTCGCTGGTGCCGGTGCCGACCCCGCCGATCCTGTGGCGCAAGCCGTCCGTGCTCGCGATCGCCGCGGTCCCGGGGACAGCGCTCGGACGGCTCGGCGAACCGTCGACCGCGTCGCCCGCGGCATGGGCGGCGGCGGGCAAGGCGATCCGCACGCTGCACGACGCGCCGTTGCCCACCCGGCACGGCCGCGGCCCGGACGAGCTGGCCGCGGATCTCGACGCCGAATGCGCGTGGCTCGTGGCGAACGACGTCCTGCCCGCCGACCTCGTCACCCGCAACCGCGAGATCGCCGAGCTCGCGCTGCGGCCGTGGACTCCGGTGTTCACGCACGGGGACCTGCAGATCGCTCACGTCTTCGTCGACGGGGACCAGGTCACGGGCATCATCGACTGGTCCGAGGCGGCCCGCGGCGACGCGCACTTCGACCTCGCCACCCTGACGCTCGGACACGAGGACTGTCTCACCGACGTGCTCGTCGGCTACGGCACGGACGTCGACCTCGACGCGATCCGCGCGTGGTGGTCCCTGCGGAGCCTGCTGGGGGTCCGCTGGCTGGTGGAGCACGGCTTCGACCCGACCGCGCCGGGCTGCGAGGTCGACGTGCTGAGGGCCCGGATGTGAGGTGACGCGGCCGCGTCACCTCACATCCGGGCCCCTATGTCTCAGCGGCCGACCCGCCACGTGAGCGAGTCCGTCAGCAGGGCGCGCAGGTCCGGGGCGCGGACCGCGTCCGTCGGGTCCGTGGCGCGGACCGTCAGCTCGTGGGTGCGGCCGTCGGCCGGGACGCCGAGGGAGCGGGGCGTCACCACCAGGTCGCCCCGTGCACGACGGACCTCGCGCCCGTCGACGCTCCAGCGCAGCTTGATGCCGTCCGCGGCGCGCACGCGGACCTTGTCGTCACGGCGCACCGCGCGGTCCGTGGGCGTTTCCGCGGTGACGACGGACGCGTGCCGGTGGAAGCCCGCGATCATGGCCTCGCGGCCGGGAAGGTTGAACTCGCGGCCGAGCGTGCGCATGATCGAGTCCGCGGTGGGGCGGTAGAGGCCGCGCGGGTAGTAGCCGCCGCCCTCGTACGCGCCCACCTTGCCGCCGTCCGGTGAGGCCTGGCCGATCCACCGGTACCACTTCTTCTTCTGGGCGGTGAGCTGCGCGGCCGTCAGCTTGCTGATGTTGCTTTCCCAGGGTTCGGCGCCGGTGTACGTGCCGTACTCCTCGTACCAGTACTCGTCGGCCAGCTTGCCGAGCGAGTGCCCGGTCTCGTGGACGACGACCTGGTCGGACTGGGCGTTGTCCGATGAGGCGGTGGCGATGCCGTCGTAGCCGGACGGCGAGGTGATGTCGTTGTAGCCCGCGCCGCCGTACTTGGTGGAGTTGGCGAGGACGATGACGAGGTCGGGGTCGGCCGCCTTCTTCGCGTACGTCTCGACCTTGTTCGTGTCCACGCACAGCAGCCGCTCGATGCCGTCACAGAAGAAGGCCGAGCCGAGCGCGGTGTCCTTCACGGTGCCGTTCGTCGGGTCGTTGGAGACCCCGGACTGGCGCGAGACGGCGTCGACCGCCCACACGTTGAACAGGCTCTTGTACGACGCGTAGGGCTCGACGGCCGAGACCTTCGCCCACTTGGCGCGTACGTCGGCGTGGAAGTCCTCCTGCTGGGAGGCGGTGTAGCCGTCGCCGATGAAGACGACGTCGAGTTTGGTGCCGGTCGGTCCCGCCTGCACGATCGGGACGACGTCGCCGTCGCCCTTGATCTTCTCGCGTTCGCTCGACGAGAGCGCCGGGGAGGCGGGGACGTCGGTGTGGCGCGGGTGGGCGTCGGGTCCTGTGAAGTACTCGACGCGCTGGGACTGCGCGGCGGCGGTCGGCTCCGGGGCCGGGTTCGCGGCTGCCGCCGTGCCGACGGGCCCCGCGGCCGTGGCCGCCGCGGCGAGGGCGATGCCCGTGGCGAGCGCCACTCTCAGGGGCGTGCGTCTGGTGCGGATGGATATTCGATGCGTGGGGGGCATGGGCTTCCTTCCGAAGTCCGCGATATAAATGGCGGGTTAAGTAGAGTTAAGGCGCGGCTCAACGTAGAGGCTCCCGGGAGTCGAGGCAATGGGTGAGCTTCAATTCGCTGGTGGGGTGGGTGTGTTCACGCCGCAGTAATGAGCGGATCCGCCCGGCCTCGCGTACGAAGAGTCAAGCCTTCCCGAGAGAGGACGCAGTGGCGCACAAGAGTTCCGAGGCCGTGTCACCCGACGACCCGGCCGAGATCGGCCGGCGCGTCCTGCGCCTGCGCGGTGAACGCGGCCTCACCCAGCGGCAGTTGGCCGAACCCGCCTACACCGCCGCGTACGTCTCCACGCTGGAGTCCGGCAGGGTGCGCCCCTCCGAAGCCGCGCTGCGCCACCTCGCCGAGCGCCTCGGCGTCAGCTACGAAGAGCTGGCCACAGGACGCCCCGCCCACCTCGCCGCGGAGCTGCGCCTGCGCCTCACCGACGCCCGCCGCGCCCTGGCCACCGGCGCGCCCGAGGACGCGGCCGAATTCTTCCGCACCGTCCACGAGGAAGCCGTCACACACAGCCTGGCCGAGGAGCAGGCCGACGCGCTCCTCGGACTCGGCGACTGCCTCCTGGAGTCCGGCGAACTCACCGACGCCCGCGACCGGTTCGCCGCCGCCGAACGGCTGCTCGCCGACCAGCCGCTGCCGCGCCGCGTCCCCGCCGTACGGGGACGTGCCACCGCCCACCTGCTCAGCGGTGAACTGCGGTACGCCTGCTACCTCCTGGAGAGCACCCTCGACGAGCTCGACGCCGCCGGGCTCCACGACCCCGAGGCCCTGCTGCTCCTCTACACGGCGTCCATCGCGCCCTACATGGACATGGGCGCGCACGCGCGGGCCGCGCACGCCGCCGAGCTGGCACTCGCCCTCGCGCCGCGCGTCGACGACCCGGCGCTCGTGGCGGGGATGCACCGCGGGGTGGCCCGCACCCTCATCGCTGAGGGGCGCATCGCCGAGGCCGACGCGTCGCTCGCCAAGGCCCAGGAGCTCTACCGCCAGCTGCACATCCGTACCGAACTCGCCCACTGCCACTGGATGCGCGGCTACGTACACGCCCAGGACGGCGACCTGGAGCACGCCGAGAACGAGCTGCGCACGGCCCGCGGCATCCTCGCGTCCAAGCGCGCCGCGCTCTTCACCGAGCAGGTCGAGGTCGAACTGGCGGACGTGCTGCGGCGGCGCGGCAAGACCGACGAGGCCGAGGCGCTCCTGCGTCCCCTGCTCACCGCGGGCGACGAGGAGGAAGGAGGCGCCGGGCCGCTCGGTGCCGGACGCGGCGCGGTGCACGCGGGCGGCGCGCACCGGTTGCTCGGCCTGATCGCCGAGGAGCGGGGCGACACCGAACGCGCCGAGCAGCACTACTGCGCCGCGCTCTCCCTGCTCGAACGCTCCAGCGCGGTCGGCGATCTGGCCGACCTCTGCCGCCTTCTCGGTGACCTGCTGCGCCGCGCGGGGCGGGTGGAGGCCGCGATGGACGCGTACCGCACGGGCCTCGGACACCGCGCCGCCCCCGGCACCACCACGCTGGGCCCCGCACCCGCCACTCCCCCGATGTGACGTGCCCCGCCGTCCCAGGTGACCCGCCGCTGCATCGAAAGATGTACGGCGATCTCATCCACCGTCACGACTCCCATGATCGTGAGGGCGCCGAGGATGGGGAGTATCCCTTGCCGCGGCGGTGTGGAGCGGCGGCAACCGGCATCGAGGAGACACAGTGGTTCTGGGACGCGCGCTGGGCGGCGGTCTCATCATGGGCGTGGCCCTCGGCGTGGGCACGGCGGTGGGGCCCGTGCTCGCCGACGGCCTCGGCCTCACCGGGTTCGCGGCGCGGCTCGTCCCCGCCGCGCTGGTCAGCGCGGTGGCGGTGCCGCTCGTCGTGCTCACGCTGCGCCGCCGCGGCACCTCCCTGCGGGCCATCGGCTTCGGCGGTTGGGCCGGAAACCTGCGGGCCCTGCTCGTCGGCGCGGGCGTGACGTCAGGCGCCGCGGCGCTCGTGCTGGGTGCGGCGACGGGCGCCGGGCTGCTGACCTGGTCACGCCCGGACCTGCCCGAGCTGGCCGGGTTCCTGGTGACGAACGGCGTGGTCGCCCTGCTGCTGGAGGCGCTGCCCGAGGAGACGACGCTGCGCGGGCAGACGTGGACCGCGCTGCGCGGCCGGTTCGGCGGCGCGGTCTCCGCGCTCGGGACGACGGCCGTGTTCCTGGTGGTGCCCGGCCTGTCGACCGTGGTGGAGGCCGGGGTCGCCCCGCTGGTCGGCGGGGACGCCGGGCCCGTCGGCCTCGCGCCGGGCGGCCAGAACCCGGTGGACTACCTGATCCTGCTGACCGTCTTCGGCCTGATGCTCGTCACGGCCCGGACCGCCGTACGGCGCGCCCCGCTGTGCGTCGGCATCGGGGCGCATCTGGCCTTCCTGACCGTCAACCGGGTCGTGTTCGAGGGGGACGAGCGCGGCGCGGGGTGGTCCGTGCACCTGTCGTCCCCGGACGTGGAACTCCTCGTACCGGTGTACCTGCTGGTCGCCATGGCCGGGTTCGCGGCATGGCGGCGAGTGGAGGGGCGACGCGCGGGCGGTGACGGGTTCGCCGGTCCGGGGACGGAAACGCCGTCCACGGCGGACGCCGGTTCGCTCAGTCGCCGAGCAGCCGCCACGCGGTGAGGCTCCTGCCGAGGTGTCGCCGCAGGGAGCCGGTGCGCGGCGCCGTCCCGGGCCTCCGACCTCTCGGGTCCCCCGGGATCACGACGACCGCCTCAATCCGCCGGGGCGCGCCGGGGCTGCGGGGGCGGCGCGGATACGCCTCATGGACGCCGTCGGGCGGCGTGCTGCACCATGGGCGAGCAGGCTGCTGTGCACGTGCTGTACAGCGGTTCCCTGCCGCGCCGCGCCATGCAGTACCGCGCCATGTCATGCCACGACAGTCCGGGCCCACGCCCGGAAGGGAGCGGCCTCTTGGCCCCCTCACCGCCCGCGACCGCGTCCGCGTCCACGTCCACGTCCACGTCCACGTCCACCCACCGTGCCGTCCCGTCCAGCGCCGACGTCGTGATCATCGGGGGCGGGGTAATGGGGACGAGCATCGCGTTCCATCTCGCCGAGGCGGGCGTGCGCGACGTCCTCGTCGTCGAGCGCGGCGAACTGGGCTGCGGAAGCTCCGGGAAGCCGATCGGCGGGGTGCGGGCGCAGTTCTCCGACCCGCTCAACATCGAGCTGGGCCTGCGCAGTCTGCGCGCCTTCCGGGACTTCCCGCAACGGCCGGGCGCGGACATCGGCCTCGACACCGTCGGCTACCTCTTCCTGCTCACCGACCCGGCCCGGGTCGCCGACTTCGAGGCCGGGGTGCGGACGCAGAACGCCCTCGGCGTGCCCAGCCGCATGATCGGACCGTCCGAGGCGCGGGCGCTCTGCCCCTACCTGACCACCGATGGCCTGGTGGCTGCCGCGTACTCCCCCGACGACGGCCACGCACGCCCCGCGCTCGTCGTGCGCGGGTACGCACGTGCCGCCGCACGGGCAGGCACCGTGTTCGCCACCCGTACCGCGGTCACCGGCCTGGACGTGACTGGAGATCGCGTCACGGTCGTCCACACCGACCGCGGGCCCGTCTCCTGCTCGACGGTCGTCTGCGCCGCCGGTGCGTGGTCGGCGCGGATCGGCGCCATGGCGGGTGTCGGGCTGCCGGTCCGGCCGCTCCGCCGCCAACTCGCCTTCACCGTCCCGCTGGTGCCTCCCGCGCCGCGCATCCCGTTCACGATCGACTTCGCGTCGTCGGCGTACTTCCACAACAGCGACGACGGGCTGCTCCTCGGCCTCGCCGACCCCGGCCAGGCCGAGGGTTTCGACACCACGTGGACGCCGGGCTGGCTGGAGCTGTTCCGCGACGTGGTGCGGCAACGGGCACCCGCCCTCGCGGAGATGGAGACCTCCGGCGGCTGGGCTGGCCTGTACGAGGTCACACCCGACCACAACGCGCTGATCGGCCGCTCCGACGCACCGGTCAACTTCCTCTACGCCACGGGTTTTTCCGGCCACGGTTTCCTCCAGGCCCCAGCGGTGGGCGAGATCGTCCGCGACCTGTACCTGGGACGGCGGCCGTGCGTCGACGTCGAGCCGTTCGGTGCGCACCGTTTCCGCGCCGGGTCCGAGAGCCGCCCGGAAGCCCACGTGGTGTGAAGCCGACAGGACGCCAGAAGGAGCAACCGGAAGGATGACGTGTCGATGGTCGAGCAGTGGCGGCTGCGCGCCGGTTTCGCCGAGCGGCTCTCGCGGATGTACGGGCGTGAGGTCCCCGCGTACACGACGCTGGTGGACGTCTCCCGCGAGGTCAACGAGGACGTGCTGCGCAAGCGCGGCGCCGACGCCGAGCGCCTCGGGTCGATCGGCCGCGTCACCGCCGAACGGCACGGCGCCATCCGTGTCGGCACCCCGCGGGAACTGCGGCAGGTCGGCCGCGTGTTCGGCGCTCTGGGCATGCACCCGGTCGGCTTCTACGACCTGCGCGACACCACGACCGGCGCCCTCCCCATCGTGTCGACGGCGTTCCGGCCGGTGGACGAGGACGAACTGGCCCACAACCCCTTCCGGGTCTTCACGTCCATGCTCACCGTGTCCGACGCCCGCTTCTTCGACGACGGGCTGAGCGCCCGCCTCGACACGTTCCTCGCGGGCCGCGAACTGTTCCCGCCGGAGCTGCTCGCGCTGGCCGACCGGGCCGAGGCCGAGCGGGAACTGTCCGGCGCGGACACCGAACGCTTCCTCGAACTCGCCGTGCGCTCCTTCGAGTTGTCGGCCGAACCCATCGACGAGGACTGGTACGCGCCCCTGGAGCGGGTCTCCGCCGTCGCCGCCGACATCGGCGGCGTCCGCAGCACCCACATCAACCACCTCACCCCGCGCGTCCTGGACATCGACGAGCTCTACCGGCGCATGACCGAACGCGGCATCGAGATGATCGACACCATTCAGGGGCCGCCGCACTGGGCAGGACCGGACGTGCTCCTGCGCCAGACCTCGTTCCGCGCGCTCGCCGAGCCACGCGCCCTGCGGGCGGCGGACGGCAGCGTGCGGCGCGGCGCGCTGCGGGTGCGGTTCGGCGAGGTGGAGGCCCGCGGCATCGCCCTGACCCGCGAGGGCCGCGTCCTCTACGACCGGCTGCTCGGCCTCGTCGACGAGCGGGCCGTGTCGCGTCCGCGGGCCGAGCGGGCCGCCGTGGCCCGCACCGTGTGGGCCGAGCACCTGCCCGCGACCGAACACGACTTGGCCGCACGGGACCTCGGGTTCTTCACGTACCACGCCGTCCCCGACCGCCCCGCGGACGGCCGCCGCCCGCCCACCGACCTCGGCGGGCTCCTGGCCGGAGGCTGGCTGCGGGCCGAGCCGATCGTGTACGAGGACTTCCTGCCCCGGTCGGCCGCCGGCATCTTCCACTCCAACCTCGACGCAACCGGGTCCGGGGAGAGTGCCGGGCACGGCGACCGGGAGAGTGCCGCGTACGACGCCGACCGGCTCTCCGGAGCCATGGGCCGCGATGTCCTCGACCCCTTCGCCCTGTACGAGCGGCAGCGGGACCGCTCCCTCGCCGTTCTTCCCCGCGCACTGCGTCCCACCCGCGCACCACGTCCCCAGGGAGCGTCATGACCGGCATCGCCCTGCCCGCCACCGACGAGCTGCGCGCCCGCGCCCGCTCGGCACTCGACCGGGTCGGCGTCACCGTCCCCGAAGGGAACGGTCTGCGGGCCCGCACCCCCATCACCGGCGAGGACCTCTTCGGTCTCGCCGCGACCGGCCCCGCCGGGACCGAGGAAGCGCTTACGGCGGCCCGTGCCGCCTTCCTCGACTGGCGCACCACCCCCGCCCCGCGCCGGGGCGAACTGGTCCGGCGCCTCGGCGACCTGCTGCGGGACCACAAGGAGGACCTGGCGGACCTGATCACCATCGAGGCGGGCAAGATCCGCTCCGAGGCGCTCGGCGAGGTGCAGGAGATGATCGACATCTGCGACTTCGCGGTCGGTCTGTCCCGGCAGCTCTACGGACGCACCATCGCCTCCGAGCGTCCGGGGCACCGCCTGGCGGAGACGTGGCATCCGCTCGGTGTCGTCGGCGTCATCTCCGCGTTCAACTTCCCGGCGGCGGTCTGGTCGTGGAACACCGCCGTCGCCCTGGCCTGCGGCGACACCGTGGTGTGGAAGCCCTCCGAACTGACCCCGCTGATCTCCCTGGCCTGCGACCGGCTGCTCGCCCGGGCCGCCGCCGACGTGGGCGCGCCCCGCGACGTGCACCGGCTCCTGCTCGGCGACCGCGCCGTCGGCGAGCAGCTCGTGGACGATCCGCGGGTCGCGCTGGTCAGCGCCACCGGGTCGACCCGCATGGGCCGCGAGGTCGGCCCACGCGTCGCCGCCCGCTTCGGCCGCTCCCTGCTCGAACTCGGCGGCAACAACGCGGCGGTCGTCGCCCCGTCCGCCGACCTGGACCTCGCCGTGCAGGGCATCGTGTTCGCGGCGGTCGGCACCGCCGGGCAGCGCTGCACGACGCTGCGGCGCCTCATCGTGCACCGCGACGTCGCGGAGACGCTCGTGGGGCGCCTCACCGCCGCGTACCGGAAGCTGCCCATCGGTGACCCCTTCGACCGGGCGACACTGGTCGGGCCGCTGATCTCCGCACGGGCGCTCGCGGAGATGCGGGGCGCGCTGGACCGGGTGCGCGGCGAGGGCGGCGAGGTGCTCGCGGGCGGCGCCCGTCGTCCGACGCCGTCCGCGCCGCACGCCGCGTACGTGGAACCGGCGGTGGTGCGCGTCGGCCGACAGACCGACACCGTCCGTGAGGAGACGTTCGCGCCGCTCCTGTACGTCATGACGTACGACACCTTCGACGAGGCGATCGCCCTCCACAACGACGTTCCCCAGGGCCTCTCGTCGAGCATCTTCACCCGCGACCAGCAGGAAGCGGAGCGTTTCGTGTCCGCCGAGGGCTCCGACTGCGGCATCGCCAACGTGAACATCGGGACGTCCGGCGCGGAGATCGGCGGCGCATTCGGCGGTGAGAAGGAGACGGGCGGCGGCCGCGAGTCCGGCTCCGACGCGTGGCGTGCCTACATGCGGTCGGCCACGAACACGGTCAACTACTCGGGCCGGCTCTCCCTCGCCCAGAACGTCAGCTTTCTCTGACCCAGCCGTTAATCCGGGCAGCCCCAGGACGCGCCGGTGAGTTCGCAGCTCGCGTCCCACAGCCGCGCCGCCACGGAGGGGTCGGCCAGGTGGTCCCACACCGGTTCGCGGCGCGGCTCCCCGCGCAGCCCGAAGACGCGCGGGCCCCACAACTCGCCGCCCCGCACGGCGGGGTCGAGGACGGCACGGACCGCAGGCCATGCTCCGGCGTCCTTGCCCTGGACGAGGATGGCCGCGGGTGCCGCGCCGAGCCGTGCGCCGGTCGTCCGCACGTGGACCGGCGGCCGTGAGGGGGTGAGGGAGTCGAGGGCGCCGCCGGGGTGGGCCACCACGCTCGACACCGTGCTGCCGGTGGCGCGCAGGCGGCGGTCGAGTTCCATGCCGAAATACATCTGGGCCAGCTTGGAGCGGCCGTACGTGCGCTTGGCTCGGTAGTCCTTCCGGTTCTGCAGGTCGTCCAGGTCGAGCCGCTCGGACTTCGCAGCGAAGCTGCCCATGGTCACGACGCGGGCCGCCGGCGCCGCCGACAGCAGTGGCATCAGCCACCGGGTCAGCGCGAAGTGCCCGAGGTGGTTCGTGCCGAACATGAGCTCGTGGCCGTCGCCGGTCTCCTGGCGCGGCGGGTCGTCGAGCGCGACGCCCGCGTTGTGCACCACCGCGTCGAGCCGGTCCACCGCCAGGGATTCCACGGCTGACGGCAGTGACGCGAGGTCGGCGAGGTCGAGGCGTACGGCCCGGACCCGCGCGCCGGGGACCCGCATACGGATCGAGTCCATGGCGGCCTCGGCCTTCGCCGGGCTGCGGCTGCCGAGCACGACGGTCGCGCCGGTCGCCGACAGCTGCTCCGCGACGAAGTACCCGATGCCGGCGTTGCCGCCGGTGACCAGGTACACACTGCCGTCGGCGCGCGGCAGGCGTTGGACGTTCCAGGGCGGGGTGGGGGATGCGGGCGACATGGCGGCGGGGGCTCCCTTGGTGGTGCGGTCCTGTGAGCACCCACGGTGTCAGCGTCCACCGACACTTCGCCGACAGCTCGACGACGGTCGTGCCGGTCGACCGACAGCTCGCCGACACGGTGAACGTTTCCCGTGCCCGCCGCGTCACAGGAGCAGCCGCGTCAGGGCTTCGGAGCCGGTGTCATGACACCGGCTCTCACTCAGGAGGTCACATGCTCACCCGTTCTCTCCGCGCGCTCGCCGCGGCCGCCGTGTCCGGCGCGGCCCTGGCGGCGGCTTCCGGCTGCGGCGGCGGCCAGCGGGCTCCCGCCGACGGCGCGGACGACGGCCTCGTGGAGGCCCGGCTCGCGGACCGTGCCCGGCAGGTCGCCGGGGCCTGGGACGGGTCCGCCGCGGCCGCCGCGTGGCGCTCCGGCTATCACCCCGCCGGGGAGACGGTCCAGCCGCCGCGGGGCGGACTGCGCGGCCGGGCCGACGAGCGGGCCTTCGAGGACGGGCGCTTCGTCCTGCGCGGCAAGCCACCCGGTCCCGGGCCAGAGAACGGCCGCGTGACCTGGTCCCGCGGACCGGCGCTCACGCGGCCACTCGTGGGGGCGGACGCGGCGTACAGGTCCCTCGCCCGCTCCCCGGTCGCAGTCGCGGGAGAACCGCGCCTCACGGTGACCGGGGTGGAGCGGGGTGAGATGCGCGTGGCCACCAGCCGCGGACCGGCGACGGTCCCGGCCTGGCTCTACGCCCTGGACGGCTACGCCTCGCCCCTGAAACAGGCCGCGGTCCTCCCGTCGAAGCCCCCTCGGCCACCGATCGGCCGGGCCCGCGACCTCCCCGGCCTTCCGCTCCACCGGCTCGTCGGGACAGCCGCGGGCGGACGGGCGGTGACCGTGACCGCCCTCCGCGGCGCCTGCGACGACGGAGCGGTGGTGACGGCGCTCGAAACCCGCGGGAGCGTCGTGCTGACGCCCTCCGTCAGGAAGCGGGAGCGGGACGACGACGCCCCCTGCACCAGTCAGGCGGAGATGGAGCGGGTGACGGTGGAGCTGGACCGGCCGGTCGGCGATCGCGTCCTGCTCGACGCGCTCACCGGCCGGCCGGTCCCCTACCAGGTCATGCGCGGCAGCACGCCCTGACCTTCGCCCGTTACGGCGCCATCTCGTACGTCCCCGCCAGCGCCTCGACGCGCTCCCAGACCCGCGCCGAGCGGGCGTCGTCGACGACCGGACGCCGCACCGCGCCGAGTGCCCACGTCTGCTGGTCCTCGGTGGCGGAGTCCTTGCCGTGCAGCTCGACGGCGTGCGTGGAGAAGTCGCGTACGAGGACGGCGAAGAGCTCGTCGAGCACGTCCTGGTCCAGGCCGGTCAGGCGCGCCTGCTCCAGGATCAGCTGGCCGTGCACGACCAGCGCGAAGAGCTGGCCGACGGCGAGGAGCAGGTCGAGGTCGCGGCTCTGCCGCTCGTCGGGGGCGGCGGTGGTGACGAACTCGCAGAGGGCGTCGGCCTGCTCACGGAAGCGGGCGACGTTGGGCACCTCGGCGTACGCGTCGAAGGCGGTGCGCCAGTCGTGGAAGCGGATGGCGCCGAGGCCGCGGGCCGGGCCCTGCCGGAAGAGGAAGGCGTCGTCGGCCGCGTCGACGCGGGTCGGTACGGGCGCGTACTCAGCCGGGTTCAGGAGGTGGTTGCCCATGAACTTGAGGATCAGCGCGAGGTTGACGTGGACCGTGCCCTCCAGCTTGGGCAGGCCTCGGATCTCGACGGCCGCCTGCGCGAAGTAGTTGTCCTTCTCGAAGCCCTTGGCGGCGATGACGTCCCACATGAGGTCGATGACCTTCTCGCCCTCCGTGGTCACCTTCATCTTCGTCATGGGGTTGAAGAGGAGATAGCGGCGGTCGTCGGGGCCCGCCGAGCGGAAGTAGTCGACGGCGCGGTCGCTGAAGAGCTTCATCCCGACGAGGCGGACGTAGGCGTCGGTCAGCTCGCGGCGCACGTGCGGGAAGGCGGTGACGGGGCGCCCGTAGAGGATGCGGTTGTGGGCGTGGGTGACCGCCTCGTACATCGCGTGCTCGCAGATGCCGATCGAGGCGGTGCAGAGGTTGAACTTGCCGACGTTGACGGTGTTGAGGGCGGCGTCGAAGGCGGCGCGGCCGGTGTGCAGCACGTCGTCGGGGCCGACCGGGTAGTTCTCGAGTCGGAACTCGCTCACGTACTTCGACGAGTCGACGACGTTCTTGACCAGGTGGTACGCGTCGTGGCGGCTGTCGGCGGCGAAGAAGACATAGCCGTCGGGGCCCTCGACGTCGGTGCGGCGGCCGAAGACGGAGACGAGCCCGGCGGCGTTGCCGTTGCCGATGTAGTACTTGGATCCGGTGGCACGGAAGCCGCCGTCGCCGTCCGGCTCCAGGAGCATGTCGGTCGAGTAGATGTCGGCGCCGTGGCTCTTCTCGGACAGGCCGAACGCGAACACCTCGCCCTGGTCGAGGAGTTCGGCGGCGCGCGTGCGGGCGGCGGCGTTGTCGCTCTGCCAGACCGGGCCGAGGCCGAGGATGGTGACCTGCCACGCGTACCAGTAGTCGAGGCCGTAGAAGCCGAAGATCTCGTTGAGGGCGGCGATGCGGGCGGTGTCCCAGCGCTTGTCGCCCTGCCCCTCCGCCGCGGCGGACGCCGGGGTGAGGAAGGTCGCGAACAGCCCTTCCTTGGCGGAGAACTCCAGGAAGTCGGCGAGCCAGGCGCGGGTGCGGTAGTCCTCGATGAGCTTGCGCTTGCCGCGCGCCTCGAACCAGTCGACGGTCGCGCGCAGCAGCCTGCGGGTCTCGGGGTCGAAGTGGGTCGGGTCGTAGGTGTTCGGGTTGAACAGCAGCGGGTCGGCCATGGCGGTTCGCCTTTCCAAGAGGTACGGGGAGCGCGCTCAGCGCTCGGGGTTGAGTCGGTGGAGGGTGGCGAGCACGTCGTCGAGCCAGGCGAGGGTCATCCGCTCGTACGCGATGCCGCCGCGCAGCACGACGTGCTGGAGCTCTTGTCCGGCATCGAGTTCCGCGCGGCCGGAGGCCTCGGGTGCCTCGCGGGGCGGGGCGTCGGGGCCGGTGAAGTCGCGCCGCTCCCCCGCGAGGTAGTGCGCGAGGCGGTCGGCGTGTGCCTGGCGGTGCCGCTCCACCTCGTGGATCAGCGCGACCGGGTCGTCGAAGGCCGCGCCGCGGATCTTCACGGCGAGCTCGTGCCGGACGCTCTCGGGTTCGATCGGCTCGTGCAGCCACTGGGAGAGCGCGGCCCGGCCCGGCGACGCGACGGAGTACTCCTTCTTGTCCGGCCGGTCCTGCTGGACCACCTCACGGACGTCGACCCAGCCGTCGCCCTCCATGCGTTTGAGGACGCGGTAGATCTGCTGGTGGGTGGCCGCCCAGAAGTAGCCGATGGACCGGTCGAACCGCCGGGCGAGTTCGTATCCGGAGCCCGGCTTCTCCAGCAGGGAGACGAGGATCGCGTGCTCGAGCGCCATACCCGAATTCTTCTATGCAACTAGTTGCATAGACAAGCGGCACGGGTCAGGTGAGACACGGCTCACCCGACGAGGTCGGCTGTCGGCCGGTAGGGCATGTACGTCGAGGGCTCAGCCCGCCGCCAAGCGCCGTACCGCCGCGAGCGCCCGGTCCGCGTGTGCGCTCATACGGAACTCGCTGCGGACCACCTCGGCGACGGTGCGGTCCTTGCCGATGACGAACGTGACACGTTTCGTGGGCGCCAGTGAGAAGCCGCGGGTCACGCCGAACCGGGCGCGCACCATGCCCTCGGGGTCGGCGAGCAGGGGGAAGCCCAGGGTGTGACGCTCCGTGAACTCCCGCTGCCGGTCGACCTCGTCGCCGCTGATGCCCACGGGCCGCGCTCCCGCGGCGGCGAACTCGGCGGCGAGGTCGCGGAAGTGGCAGGCCTCCGCCGTGCAGCCGGGAGTGAGGGCCGCCGGGTAGAAGAACAGCACCACCGGGCCGTCGTCGAGGAGTTCGGAGAGGCGGCGCGCGGTGCCGGTCTCGTCCGGCAGCGTGAAGTCCTCGACGGTGTCGCCCACCGCCACGCGCGCCGTCATGCCCGGGTCCTGAGCGACGTGAGGTCCATCGGCGCCACGGTGCCTCCTCGAGTGCGGGAGCGAAACCCTACTCGACCGGCGGCGACCGGCCGTCGGCAACCCGCCCCACCGTCCTTGACCTCCCGAAACGGCGTCGTGCGATGCTGGGGAACGCCGGGAGGCACCGAGCGAGCGACGGGGAGTACGGGCAGAACGATGGCAACGGTACGACGGACAGCGAAGGGCATCTGGGACCGTTACTCGGCATCCGACCCCGGGCTCCTGCGACTCATGGCGGGACTGCGCACGGTCGGGGCGATCCTCCTCGCCCTCGCCGTGCTCGCACCGCTCGGCACATCGGTGACGCACCTCGTCGCGGGCGCGATGACGGCGATGGTCGCCACGTTCGCGATCCAGGAGAAGGAGGTGCGGGGCCAGGCGGTCACCCTGGCGCTCGGCCTGCCGGTCGCGCTCGCGGCCATCTCACTGGGGGCGCTGCTCAACTCACGCGTGGTGGCCGGGGACGTGTTCTTCCTCGTCCTGATCTTCGGGGCCGTCTACTGCCGCCGGTTCGGCGACCGCGGCACCGCGCTCGGACTCATCGGCTTCCAGGTCTACTTCGTCTCGCTCTTCGTCAGCGCGTCCACGTCCGCGCTGCCCAAGCTCTATCTCACCCTGACGATCGCCTTCGCGTGCAGCGCGGTCGTGCGGTTCGCCGTGGTGCCGGAGACCCCCGAGCGCACCCTGGCACGGCTGCGCGAGGCGTTCCGGGCCCGGCTGGCCCAGCTGATCGCCCACCAGATCGAACTCCTCGACGCGGACGCGGACTCCGGCGAGGGCCCGGAGAAGGTCCTGGACGACCTGCGACGCAGCACCGCACGGCTGCACGAGGCCGCACTGATGATCCAGGGCCGCCTTGAGGAGGGCTCGCGCGACGCGGCAGCTGCGGCGCTGCTGCAACGCAGGGTGGCCGACGCGGAGATCGCCGCGGAACGCCTCGGCGTGCTGCTCCTCAACGCCCGCAGCGCGGAGCGCGTGGAGACGCTCACCCTGCACCTGCCGAGCGCCGCCGCCCCCCTCACGCGGCGCGGCCGCATCGCGCCCGACGCGGGCACCGCCCTGCGCAGGGACCTGCGCGCCCTGCACCTGCTCGTGGTGCGCCTTGTGCCGGACGACCGCGGCACGGCACTCCCGTACGTGCGCAACAGGCTGCTCGGCTACCGCGAGGAGCAGGGCCTGCCGCAGGGATCCCCGGCGATCCAGGACTGCTTCCGTGCGATCGGTGAGGCGGCGCGCGCCATCCTGGGTCTGCGGCTCGCGACGGACGCGGCGCCGGACGAGGAGTACGACAGTCCGGAAGTGATGCGGTCCCGCGAGGAGTTCGAGGCCGAGGAGATCTCGATATCCGGTGAGGCCGCCGCGGCGGAGGAGCAGACAGGGCTGCGGCGGCCCACCACCCGGGCGGCGGTGCAGGTCTCGGTCGGCTCGGCGCTCGCGATCGTGGGCGGCGAGTTCCTGTCCACGCAGCGGTGGTACTGGGCGGTGCTGACCTGCTGGGTGGTGTTCCTCAACACCGCGTCCACGGGCGAGATCATGGTCAAGGGCTACCGTCGCCTGCTCGGCACGGTGCTCGGCGTGGTGGCCGGGGTGGCGCTGGCCGGGGCCGTCGGCAACCACACGTGGGCCGCGTTCGCCCTGGTCGTGCTCTGCGTCTTCGGCATGTTCTTCACCGCGCCGCTCTCCTACGCGATGATGTCGTTCTTCGTCACGGCGATGCTGGGCCTGCTCTACACCCTCCTCAACACGTACAGCCTCGACGTCCTGGTGCTGCGCATCGAGGAGACGGCACTCGGCGCGGCCTGCGGGATCATCGCGGCGGTCGTGGTGCTTCCGGTCCGGACCTCGCACCGGACCGACGAGGAGCTCGGCACGGTCCTGGCGCGACTGCGGGACGTCGTGTCGGCGGCGGTGTCCCAGCTCAGTGGCGGGCCCGCGGTCGACCTCGTGGACCTGGCGCGCGACCTGGACACGGCGCTGGACGATCTGCGCAGCTCCACGAAGCCGCTGACGCACCCGATCGCCCCGCTGCGGGCCCGTCGGCAGACGGCCCGCTACATCGTCGCGCTCCTGGAGACCTGCGCGTACCACGCCCGTTCGCTGGCGGCGACGGCCGAGCTGGTGCCCTCCAGCAAGAGCGTCGCGGCCGACGCGCGCCTCGCGCTCGCCGGGCGGCGCATCACGCACAACATCGACCTGATCGCCGCTCAGGTGCGCGACGAGGAGCCCGACGGTGTCATCGAGTCCGGGTCGAGCATCGCCTCGATGCTGGACAGCGGGCGCCACGAGGTGCTGCGGACCGGTTCGGTGGCGTTCCGCGTGCTGCGGCACCTGCAGCGGCTCGACGAGGGGATCGTCGGTCTTGCCCGGCCCCTGGGGGTTCCGCTCGCGGCGCCCGAGTCAGCCCCTGAACCCGAGCGTCGCCTCCCGTGACGCGTTGCCGTGCGCGTCGACCGCACGCACCCGCGCCACGTAGCGTGCGCCCTTCTCCGTGGCGGGGAGGGGGATGTCCAGGGAGTTGGGACGAGGCATGAAGTAGTACTCGGAAAGAACCTTCGACGAGAGCAGCTTCGTGCCGGTCGCCGTGTTCTCGATGTCGACGCGGTAGTGGTGCACCATCCGGTCGTCGCGGGCCTGCCGGACTCGCAGGGTCCGGCCGCCGTCGGCGAGGGTGAGCGGGCGGCGGCCCGTGAACTCCGGTGCGGTCTTGTCGCGTCGGGCGTCGGTGTAGGTGAAGGCGTCCTTGATCTGCTGGGGGCTGTTCCCCTTGAGGCGCACGGTCCAGGTCGGTCCGCTGAGGGTGCCCGCGCTGGCGTACGGTGGCTGCCAGTCGGCCGACCACGTGCCGTCGGTGTAGATGTCGTGCTTGTCGGCGGCCATGTTGACGCGTGCGATCTCCGTGCGGTCGCGGTACACCTCGACGAACAGGGCCTGCGCGGTCGGCGCCTCGAAGCGGTCCGCGAGGCCCTTCTCCGTGACGGCCTGGTAGCCGTGGTCCATTTCGACGTACGACATCGAGCCGTCGTTGACGGCGGTGAAGTCGCGCTGGTGGACGGAGCGTTCGTCGTTGATGTTCAGGTGTGAGTGGCCGGAGAAGTAGATCACCTGCGGGTGGGGGGCGAGATCCTCGGTGAGACGGGGGTTCGAAGCCTGCTGGCCGTCCATCGCGGTGCCGGGGGCGGGCCGGTGGCCCTGCACGAGGACGGGGGTGCGGGCGTTCGCCGGGTCCGCCGCGATCTCGGCGAGCCGCTTCTTGAGCCAGGCGCGCTGCGCGCGGTCCGAGTCGTACGTCTCCGTGTTCACGGTGAACAGGTGCAGACCCCGCACGGTCGACTCGTAGTAGCCGCCGCCGGAGTCGGGGAACCAGGCGCGGGGGTAGTGGGCGCGCATGTCGGCGAGGCTCGCGTCGTGGTTGCCGTGGGAGAGCAGGACCTGGGTGTCGTCCATGGCCTTGCGCTTCAGGTTGGCGCGGAAGATCTCGGAGACGATGCGGTGGTCGCCGCCGCGGCCGTCGCCGTTGTCGTTGATCATGTCGCCGTTGGAGAGGATCGCGTCCGGCTCGGGGAATACCGACCCGATGGTGTCGAAGAAGCTCTCGTACTTCTTGTCGTTCTTCTCGTGGCCCCCGATGTGCACGTCGGACATGACGACCAGGCGGGCGACGGGCTTCTCCTTCCCCCGGACGAGATAGCCGGCCGACACCGGGACGCTCGCCCGGCCACCGCGGAACGCCACGGCGGTGACGTTGGTGTCCTTCGTGAGACGCAGCGGCCTGCCCGGCACGACGGCGCGGTCCGCGCGGGTGGGTGTCGTCCCGTCCAGGGTGTAGCGGATCGTGGTGCCCCGTTCGGCCCGCAGCGTCGGCGAGACGGGCTGTTCGTAGCGGCCGCCTGGCGTGCCGAAGGTCGGGGGCGCGGGGGCGGTGTGCGCGGCGGCGGGCCCGACGACCGGCAACAGCAGCGCCAGGGACGCAGCGGTGATCACGAAGGGGGTACGCCTCACGGGGGTACGTCTCACGGGGGTCCGGATCCTTGCCTCTGGCCGGGCCTACGGGGCGTGCTGCTGCCCGGCGTGAACTCCCGTGACGCTAGGATCCGTTGATGAGGTAACGAGGCAAGACCAGTTACCTTTCGGTGACTTGCCCATGAACGGCTTGCCCGTGAACGGCTTCCCAGTGAACGACTTACCCGTGAACCGCCGCAGTGGGCGGGCGGCATGCCGGGTGCACGTCGTGGACGGCGCACCCGGCACGCGCCGTCCGCCCTACTCGTGCGCGAGCATCCCCGTGCGCAGCCGGGCCAGCGTCTTGGACAGCAGCCGCGACACGTGCATCTGCGAGATGCCCATGACGCTGCCGATCTCGGCCTGCGTCATCTCCTGGCCGAACCGCATCTCGATGATGCGGCGCTCCCGTTCGTCGAGCTCCGCGAGGAGCGGGGCGAGGGCGTGGATGTTCTCGATGACCTCCATGGCAGGGTCCGGCTCCCCCATGATGTCGGCGAGCGAGCGGTTGTTCTTGTGCGTGGTGCCGTCGTCGCTCCCCCCGTGCTGGGAGTCCAGGGAACCGGCCGCGTACCCGTTGGCGGCCACGATCACCTCGAGGACCTGCTCCTCGGTGACCGACAGGTCCTCCGCGAGTTCACGGACGGTCGGCTCACGGCCGAGCACGGCGAACAGCTGCTCCCGGGCCCTGACCAGTTCGGTGCGGAGTTCCTTGAGCCTGCGCGGCACGTGGACGGCCCAGCTGGTGTCACGGAAGTGTCGCTTGATCTCCCCGAGGATGCAGGGGACGGCGAACGACACGAACTCGAAGCCGCGGCTCCTGTCGAACCGGTCGATCGCCTTGATCAGCCCGACGGTCCCGACCTGGACGATGTCCTCCAGCTGCCCGTTGCCACGGTTGCGAAAGCGGCCGGCCACGTAGTGGACCAGGGAGAGGTTCATCTCGATCAGGGTGTTGCGCGCGTACAGGTAGTCGGGCGATCCCTCCTCAAGGGTGTGGAGCCGGTCGAAGAAGAGCTTCGACAGCTCGCGGGCGTCCTTCGGTGCGACCTGGTCGGCCTCCGCGACGCGGGGCAGTCCCACGATCTCGTCGCGCGTCCGCCGTATCGGCTCCACGGCATCGTCGACGGCGTCGGCGACGCCCTTCTGCCGAAGAAACATCGTCTGATTCCCCATGTGCTCGGCTTGCATGACTCGGCTGTTCGGCGTCCCCGCCCGCGGACTCAGCTCGCCACCACCGTGAACGGGATGCCTTCGCGGTCTGCGAGGACGGCCTCGCGCCGGTGCGCCGGCCCCTGTGGCGGGGTGATCACCCGGCCGCCCCAGCCCACCGCGGCAGCGGCGGCGGAGTCGACGTCGGGCACGCGGAAGCACGCGTGCCAGCGGTGCCGGCCCTCGAAGCCCGGCGGGGTGCCGTCCCGCAGCGCGGCGACGGTGCGCAGCCCGTCGCGGACCAGGATCCGCCCGTCGGCGTACTCCACCTCGCAGCAGTCGCAGGAGGAGTCCGCCCAGCCGAGCGCGCCCCCGTAGAAGAGGGCCGCGGCGAAGATGTCCCGCGTGAGGAGTTCGAGCCGGGCGACCGGTCCCTCGCCCACCGTCCAGTGCTCGTCGGGAGCCTGCTCGCGCAGTCCGAACACGGCGTCGTCGGGGCCCGCCGCCACCACGACGCGTCCGGCACTCGTCGCCAGCGGGCCGACCGCCACGGTCGCGCCGCGCTCATGGAGCCTGGCCACCGTGACGTCCACGTCGTCGACGGCGAAGTACGGCATCCAGCCCGCGTAGATGCCCAGGTCCGACGCGGTCTCGCTGAGCGTGCCGACCGGCCTGCCGCTCTGCAGGGCGAGGGACCGCGGCCGGCGCGGCGAGCCGAGCAGCGGCACGTGGCACCAGCCGAGCACCCGGCTGTAGAACTCCTCGGCGGCCCGGATGTCCCGCGAGGCAAGGCTCAGCCAGCAGGGTGCGCCGCGCGCCTTCCCGAGGGTCGGCGGCAGGCTGCCACCGGACGTGGCCGGCTTGCGGGCGCCGGTCGGGATCAGGCGGGTGCCTCCGGCCCTGCGCGCCGAACCGTCGCGGGTCCAGACGCGTCGAGCCGTCCTGTCCCGGCCGTGCGCGCTCGGAGCCGGTGCCTCGCTCCGGGCCCGCCGCTCCCGGTCTCTGTCCATGTCGATGTCCCTTTGCACAGCGCTCTCTTCTCACCCGGTATGTGCCGTCCCGCGTGTGGTTCCGCAAACGGAAGCTCGCGTACCGGGACCTTCCGCACGGACCTGTGGGACTTAGGCCCTGCGTCGGGTGGCTCGAAAGGCCCGGTAATTCGATTGCTCCGGGTCCACGCTGCTGACATGGTCACGGCCATGCCCACCTTTGCCGCGCCTGACGGAACCGAGCTCGCCTACCGCGTCGTCGGGGGCGGCGGGGGCACCCCCGTGATCTGTCTGCCGGGCGGCCCGATGCAGGATTCCGCGTACCTCGGTGACCTCGGGGGTCTTGCCGCGCGGCGGCCGCTGCTCATGCTTGAGCTGCGCGGCACCGGCCGCTCCGCCGTACCGGAGGACCGCTCCTCGTACCGCTGCGACCGTCTCGTGGCCGACGTGGAGGCGCTGCGCGTACACCTCGGTCTGGAGACGCTGGATCTGCTGGCGCACTCCGCCGGAACCAATCTCGCGGTGCTCTACGCGGCCCGTCATCCGGAGCGCGTCGGCAGGCTGGCGCTGATCACGCCGAGTGTGCTGGCCGTCGGCATCGCCATCGACGGCTCCGTACGGCGCGAGACTGCGCTGCTGCGCCGGAACGAGCCGTGGTTTCCGGTGGCCTTCGCCGCCCTGGAGGCGATCGTGGGCGGCCGGGCGACGGCCGAGGCCTTCGAGGCCATCGCGCCGTTCGCCTATGGCCGCTGGGACGAGGCGGCACAGACCCATCGGGCCGCCGAGGACGGGCAGCGCAACGACGAGGCGGCCGCCGTGTTCGGGGCCGATGGCGCCTACGACCCGGAGGGCACGCGGGCCGCGCTCGCACGGCTGGGGTGCCCGGTGCTGGTGCTCGCCGGGGAGGCCGACCTGAACTCGCCGCCGCCCGCGATGGCCGAGCTCGCGGGGCTGTTCCCGGGCGCCGGACTGGTGGTGCAGTCCGGCGCCGCGCACTTCCCCTGGCTGGACGACCCGGCCGCGTTCGTGGCGGCGACCGGGCCGTTCCTCAGCTGAGGGAACCCGCGAGAAGGGCGTGCCTCACCAGATCCGTACGCGCTCCGACGGGTCCAGCCACAGCCCGTCGCCCTCCGCCGTGCCGAACGCCTCGTGGAACTCGTCGAGGTTGCGGACGATGTTGGCGCGGAACTCCGGCGGCGAATGCGGGTCGATCGTCAGGTACTGCTGCTCCTGCTCCTTGCGGCGCTTGGTCCGCCAGCAGTACGCCCAGTTCTTGAAGAGCCGCTGCGACCCCGTCATGCCGTCGCTCTCGGGCATCGGCGCCCCGTCGAGGGCGATGAGGTAGGCGGTGTGGCCGATGGTGAGGCCGCCGAGGTCGCCGATGTTCTCGCCGACGGTGAGGGAGCCGTTGACGAACTCGCCGGGGAGGTTGCGGGGCGAGAAGGCGTCGTACTGCTTGACGAGCGCCTTCGACTTCGCCTCGAACGCGGTCTTGTCGTCGGCGGTCCACCAGTCGTTGAGGTTGCCCGCGCCGTCGTACTGCGCGCCCTGGTCGTCGAAGCCGTGGCCGATCTCGTGGCCGATGACCGCGCCGATGCCGCCGTAGTTCTCCGCCGGGTCGGCGTCGGGCGAGAAGAACGGCTTCTGCAGGATGCCCGCGGGGAAGCAGATCTCGTTGGTGCCCGGGTTGTAGTACGCGTTGACCGTCTGCGGCAGCATGAACCACTCGTCGCGGTCGACCGGCGACCCGATCTTGCCGAGCTCCCGGTCGGACTCGAACGCGGCCGCCGCCTGCGCGTTGCCGAGGAGGTCGTCGGGCGAGACCTGCAGCGCGGAGTAGTCGCGGAAGGTGTCCGGGTAGCCGATCTTCGGGCGGAAGGTCGCGAGCTTGTCGTACGCGCGCTCCTTCGTGTCGTCGGTCATCCAGTCGAGGCGGGCGATCGACTGCCGGTAGGCCTCGAGGAGGTGGGCGACGAGGTCGTCCATCTTGGCCTTGGAGGCCGGCGGGAAGTGCCGCGCGACGTACTGCTTGCCGACGGCCTCGCCGATGGAGCCCTCCACGAACGCGACCGCGCGCTTCCAGCGGGCCCGCATCTCCGGGGTGCCGTTGAGGGTGCGGCCGTAGAACTCGAAGTTGTTCCGCACGAACTCGTCCGTGAGGTACGGCGAGCAGGCACGCAGCACGCGCGTGAGCAGCCAGTCCCGCCACTGCTCGATCGGCACCTCGACGAGGAGCGTGGAGAGGTGGGTGAGGTAGGACGGCTGGCGGACGCAGGTCTCCGCGATGGTGGCGTCCGAGCCACCGAGCGCGGTGGCGTAGCCGTGCCAGTCGAACTCCGGAGCCAGCGCGGTGAGCTCGTCGGCGGTGGTGAGGTTGTACGTCTTGAGGACGTCGCGGGTCTCGGCGCGCTCCCAGTGGCCCGCGGCGAGCTTCGTCTCCACGGCGAGGACGGTCCGCGCGGCGGTCGCCGGGTCGGCGTGCTTGCCGAGGGTGAGGAGCTCGGTGAGGTACGCGACGTACTTCTCGCGGATCTCGGTGAACTTGTCCTCGCGGTAGTACGACTCGTCGGGGAGGCCGAGTCCGCCCTGGAGGATGTTGAAGAGGTAGCGGTCGGAGTCGCGGTCGTCCGTGTCGACGTACGCGCCGAAGAGGCCGGAGCCGCCGATCCGCTCGAAGCGGCCGATGAAGGCCGCGAGCTCCCGGGTGTCCGACACGGCCGCGGCCTCGTCGAGCAGCGGCTGAGCCGGGGCGAGGCCGCGGGCGGCGATGGTCTCCTCGTCCATGAAGGAGGCGTACAGCGCGGCGATCTTCCGGGCGTCCTCGGAGACCTCGCCCCGGCCTGCCGAGACCTCCTCGGCCAGTTCCTGGATGATCGTCTTGACCTGTTGCTCCGCGGTGTCGGCCAGCTCCACGAAGGGGCCCCAGCTGGAGCGGTCGTCGGGAATCCTTGCGGTGTCCAGCCAGACGCCGTTGACGTGGCCGAAGAGATCGTCCTGCGGCCGGATCTCGGGGTTCATGCCCGGGCGGGCGTCATCCAGAATGCTCATCCGGGCAGCCTATGCGAGGGGTCCCCCCGGCACGACGGGCCGCGGGGGCCGTTCGGCGCGGAGCGAACAGCGAGCTGCTCCCGGGCGGCCCCGCGGTACGCCAACTCGCGCGCAAAACATCTCAATAGGAGCGATAAAGTATCGCGTCAACCTTCGTACGCCTGTGACACCCAGGAGCACCTCTGTGACCGTAGCCATCGTTCCGTCCCAGGAAGACGTCCCGTCCCAGGAGGCCGTCCCGTCCCAGGAAGACGCCGCGTCCGCCGAGGCCACCGCCGACACGGCCGCCCTGATCGCCGAGGACGCCCGCGACTTCGGGGTCTACGCGCGCACCGGCGGCTGGGCCTTCGGTCTCAAGGTCGCCCGCAGCGTGCGGCCCGGCGGGCAGAGCGCGGGCGAGACGCCGAAGATCTCCGCCAAGGAGTTCGCGGAGCTCGCGGGCTGCTCGGCCGACCGCGTCATGCGCTACTACAAGGCGTGGGACAAGGCCGCCGACGACGGGATGGTCCCGCACTTCGAGGCGCTCTCCCCCGGCATGGACGTCGAACTGCCGGACGCCGACGTCTGGTTGTCGTACTACAGCGCACGCTCCAGCGCCCTCACCCAGCGCGGCGAGGCGATCACGGAGGCCGCCGAGGCCGAGGGCATCCGCCCCACCAAGGCCCTGGAGGTCGCGGAGAACCCCACCGCGCTGCGTGCGGCGATCCTCGCCGACCCCGGGACCGCGGAGGCGGCCCGCAAGGCCCTGATGGACCGCCTCGACGAGGACCCGGCGCTCCGCACCGAGCTGGTCCGCGACATCGTCCGCACCGACGACCTCAAGAAGGCCGTGGCCGCCGAGTCCAAGGCCGGTGACCGCGTCGACTACGTCCGCCAGATCGTCGAGAAGGGCCAGGTAAAGACTCCTGCCGGGCAGATGATCGACGCCCCGGCCGAGCTGCGCGAGGAGGCCGAGCGCCACCTGTCGCTCATCGACGAGCTGGACGAGGGCGAGGAGTCCGGCGAGTGGGCGCGCGAGGCGTACGACACCGTGCGCGACCTCGTGGCGCAGACCGTCCAGAGCAACCCGGAGCTGCGGGTGCAGGAGCGGCGCGCGAAGTTCTACAGCAGCCTGCAGAAGGCCACGAAGGTCTTCGAGGAGCTGACGTTCGACGACGTCGATGACATCGACGACATCTACGAGGACGACATGGTCAAGCGCCTCGAGGACCTCCAGCAGGCCATCGGCGCGTGCATCACCGCTCTCCGGACCGCGACCGTACGTCCCGAGTCTGACCAGGCCCCCCGCCCGTAGCACTCGAGTCGTACGCGAGGACCCGTACCTGGAGGGATTCGCCACCCCAGGCCCTGCTCATAGCTTTTTGATCATGCCGTTTTACCGGACGATCGAAAGGCGTCGCATCCATGTACGTCAAGGCATTCGCCCCGGAGTACCAGGGCGAGCTGGGCTCGGAGCTGAGCGTGAACTCCTCGTACGAGGACGTGCGCGCGTCGGCGGGCCGTGCGCTGTCCCGGGCGGGTGGCGCCGCCGAGCGGGCGCGCGCGGCGCTGGCGCTCGCGGAGGCGAGCAGGCGGCTCGGCCGGGTCGACGACGCGGGCGCCGCCTGGCGGCAGAGCTACCGCAGCGCCCGCGCCGCGGGGGACGAGGGCGCCATGGCGTGGGCGCTGTGGAGCGGCGGCACCCTCGCGCGGCAGTGCGGGGCGCTGCGGCTCGCGCGGCGGCTGCTCGCCCACTCCGTGGAGCTGGCCTCGGGCAGCGGTGACCGGCTCGCGCACGGCTACGCGCTCGCGGGTCTCGCCGAGACGGGACGCATCCAGGGGGATTACGCGGCCGTCGCCGCGCTCCACGAGGAGCTGCTCGAACAGGGCCGGGCGCACGGCGAGGCGCGGCACATGGTGTGGGCCATGACCGGGATAGCGCAGATGCACCGCAACCGCGGCGATCACGCGAAAGCCTTGGAGCTGTTCGAGGAGTCGGTGCGGATCGCGACCGACGCGGACGACGCGCGGGGGCGCGCCTGGTCGCTGCGGGGCGTGGCCGACGTGCTGTCCCTGCGGGGCGATCCGGACCGCGCCCTGGCGCTGCTCTCCGAGGCGGAGGCCGTGTGCCGGGCCATGGACCTGGCGAGCGCGCTCGCCTACAACCACAAGATGCGCGGGAACGTCCTGTACCGCGCAGGGCGGTACGAGGCGGCTCGCGAGACGTACGCCGTCGCCCTCGACGAGTTCACCGCGATGCGGGAGCCGCGCGGCACCGCGCTGTCCCGGCTGGGCCTCACCAAGTGCCGGGCGCGGCTCGGGCGTCCCCGGGCGGCGACGCTCGCCGAGCTGAAACTCCTGGAGGCGGACTTCGACGGCATGGGACTGCGGCACGCTCGCGACATGGTGGTCGCGTTCCGGGCCGAGGTGGCGCCCGCCGCCGGACAGGTTCTCAGCGCGAGAGTGTGATGCGCACCCCGACCGTGCCCTTCAGACCTCGGCGGATCCGGCTGCCGAAGAGCGTGAGGAAGCCGGGCACCCCGTACTTGTGCAGGATGAGGGTGCGATAGCGGGCGGTGACGTCGGGCGTGCAGATCTCGGCGGTGGCGGGCACCTGCTCGCCGGTCGGTCTGCCCCGCCGGTCGCACGGGCCGACCATGACGTCCGCGCGCCTGCGGATCCGCTTCACCTTCCAGGATTCGCCGGGCGTCCAGATGCCGAGGGCGCCGTCGTCCTCGACGACCCAGACGGGGGTCGGCACCAGGGTGCCGTCTTTCCGGTAGGTGCTGACCAGCAGATACTTTCCGGAGCTGAGCTGTGCCAGCGGGGTGTCGTGCATGCGGAGAGTCTAGGACGCGCCGCACACCACCCACGTAACCCCTATTATTGGTTACATGGAAGAGTCCCCGGGCCTCGTGCTGCGCTCCCACAGCGGGTCCACCTACCGGTTCGACCCCGGCGCGCTCTGCCTGGAGCTGCTCCCCACCGGCGGTCCGGGTGAGTTCCGGCGGTACGAGGTGCTGCACGCGCCCGGCGACCTGACCGCCTGGGCGGAGCGGTCACGACTGACACCGACCCCGGTCCTCGACGTGTCCGACACCGAGGTGGCGGACGCGCGGCGGCTGCGCGACGCGCTGTTCCGCGTGGCGACCGCGCGGGCCCACGACGAGCCCGCGGATCCGGCCGACATCGCCGCCGTCAACGCGGCGGCGGCCCACGCTCCGCTGGTCCCCGCCGTCGGGCCGGACGGCGGGCGCGCCTGGGCCGGGCCCGCGGACGGCACCAGCCTGCTCGCCACGGTCGCGCGGGACGCGGTGGACCTCCTGACCGGACCGTTCGCGCACCGCATCCGCACCTGCTCGGCCGGGGACTGCGCCCTGGTCTACGTCGACACCTCGCGCCCCGGACGGCGCCGCTGGTGCTCGATGGAGCACTGCGGCAACCGCCACAAGGTACGGACGCTGCGTGCGCGCCGCTCCGAGGAGAGCTGAGTTCACCGGGTCGCCTTCGACCTCCCCCGAAGTATCGACGGTTCACGCCGGAGCGGTCCTCCACGGGGACACCTCGACCACCGCGTCCACGGGCAACGGCCCGTAGATGTGCGGGAACTCCACTCCCCCGGGCCGCGGCGCCTCGAACCGCACCGGCGCGGTGAGCCGTTCGCTGTCGATACCGAGGACCACCAGCTCGTCGGGCCCCTCGTACCCCCCGTAGAGGAACGCGGCGACCCCCGGCAGCTGCTCGGGCAGCGAGCAGTGGATGAAGCCCACCTCGCCCAGCGTCTTGCCGCGGGTCGACATCTCGTACGTCCCGGTTCGCCTCGCGGCGTCCCACAGGGCGCGCTCGGTGAGGTGCAGCAGTCGTGTCATGGAGCAACGGTATGCGGTGCCCGGAACTATGGCCGTACGGCCTCCAGCGCCTCGGCGACCGCGGTGTGGAAGCGTGCGTGTTCCCGTGCGCTCGGGGGCAGTTCGGGGTTCCAGGAGAGGGTGGGGACGTGCGGCCCGAGGGCGTCCCCCAGGGGCGCCGCGTTGCCTCGTACGTCGGTGAGGACGAGGTCGGGTTCCAGTGCGGCCGCCTCGGCCCAGGTCGTCGTGGCCCAGTTCGCGCCCTGCCCCGGCGCGGGGTCCACGAGGCCGACGCCGAACCCGGCGAGGGCGGCGAGGTCGGGCCACGCGTAGGGCCTCGCCAGGTGGACGGAGTCGGGTCCTGCCGGGGAGAGGGCGAGCACACGCGGCCGTACGGGGCCTGCGGCGGCGGTCAACCGGCGCTCGGCGGCGGTGAGTTCAGCGTCCGCAGCCGAGTCCGGAGCGGCGCCCAGGCTGCGCGCCAGGGCGGTGAGCCGGTCCCTGATCCCGGTGAGGCTGCGGCCGCCGCCGACGTCGAGCACGACGAGCGGGACCTGCTCCTCCAGGTGCTTGGCGGCCTCCGGGTCGATGCCGTAGACCTGGCCGCCGCCGTAGGTCAGCGCCACGACCAGGTCGGGCCGGGCGGCGAGGAGGGCGTCGAGGTCGAGTGCGGGACCCGCTCCGAAGTAGGGAAGGGCGGTGAGGGGGAGGCTGCCCGTCTTGGCCGGGTCGGGCAGGGCCGGGTCGTCGTGCGCGGAACCGAAGATGCCGACGGGCCGTATGCCGTGGTCGTGCAGGGCCGCGCCGGTCGGTACGTAGGCGACGAGCCGGGACGGGCGGCGTGCGGCTCTCACCAGGTGGTCCCTGTCGTCGGTGAACTCCCAGTTGCCGCCCGCTCGTTGTGCCATGATCTCCGATTCCTCCTGTCGTCCCGCGCCGCGACCGGTCCTGCCGTGGCCGTCCCGCTGCTACCTGCCCGGGCGCACCCCGGCGTACACGGGTCGGTCCCCTCGCTCCGCCGGTGGGCCTAGGCCTCACGCAGGTACCGGTCCCGGTCGTGCGACAGATGCGGGGGCGGGGTGCGGATTCGTAGCGTCGTCGGTGTCAGCGCGAGCTGGCGAGCGAGCAAGCAAGCAAGTACCGAGCCGGGGAGGCAATCATGAGCATGCACGACACGCAGCGAGCCGTCAGGGGCGGACGGGTCGGAAGGGGACTGGCCGGGGACGGTCCTTTCGAGGGCGGGGCCACCCTCAAGTTGGCCGTCGTCGTCGCCAGCACGCGGGAGGGCCGCTTCGCGCCGACCGTCACGGCCTGGTTCCTGCGCCAGACCGCGCACCGCCACGATCTGGACGTCGACGTGATCGACCTGGCCGAGGCGCGCCTCCCCGAGGGGCTGTCCGGGCGCCCGGGTCCGGAGGTCACCGACGTCGCGGCGCGCATCGACGCGGCGGACGCGTTCGTCATCGTCACCCCCGAGTACAACCACAGCTTCCCCGCCCCGCTGAAGACCGCGCTCGACTGGCACTACACGGAGTGGCGCGCCAAGCCAGTGGGTTTCGTCAGCTACGGGGGCCTGTCGGGCGGCCTGCGCGCCGTCGAACACCTGCGGCAGGTCTTCGCGGAGCTCCACGCGGTGACGGTGCGCGACACCGTGAGCTTCCACGGCGCGCGCAGCTGCTTCGACGCGTCCGGCGAGCCGCTCGACCCGACCGGCCCCGAGACCGCGGCCAAGACGATGCTCGACCAGCTCACGTGGTGGGGCCGGACGTTGCGCGACGGCAAGACGGTACGCCCGTACGCCGCCTGAGTCAGCGCCCGGACCTGACTTGGCGTCACCTTCGCAACCAGTGTCCCGCGCCCCGCACCCAGTCGGCGAACAGCGCCTCGTCGCCGAGGACTTCGATGCCGTCGGCGGGCGTTGGGGTGCGGCGTCGGTAGAGGAGGAGCAGGAGGTCGGTGAGCGGGCCGCGTACGGCGGTGGTCGCCTTCTTGTGGGCGTGCGAGACGGTGATCGGGGCTCCGGTGAGGTCGATCAGCCACTCCCCCGTCCCTGCGGGGGCGTCCGTGGCGTGGAAGTGGAGGGTGTGGTCCGGGCGCAGGAGCGCGTACATCGCGGCCTCCGATTCGTAGGCCTGGGGCAGCGTGCTGAACTCCAGCCACTCTTCGAGGCCGTCGAGGGCGACGTCCGCGTCGAGGGTGTACGTTCCGCCGACCGCCGCGGTCGCGTCGAAGCGGTGGACAACCGTCTCGTACGTCATGCGGCGGGCCCAGAAAAGGGGCGTGCCGCCGGGCGCGACGGTCCACACGCGCACCTCGGGCCCCGCCTCGCGCAGCGTCTCCGCGAACTGTACGGCGCCTTCGGTGAGCCAGGCGGACAGCGCCGGGACGTCGTCGTCCGCTTCGGGTGTGACGAGGTTGACCTGCTCGTCCGGCACGGGTCCGGTGGCCCGGGTCCGGACCACCGTCTCGGCCCAGCGGTGCGCGCCGCCCACGTGGCGCAGGAGGTGAGCGAGGGTCCAGCCGGGGCAGCCCGGCACGGGCGCGGTGGCATCCGCGCCGGTGATGGTCGAGGTCAACTGGGCGGTCTGGTCGACGATTCGGTCGGCGTAGCGGTCGTGGACCGCGTGGAGGCTCGGACGCGTCATGGCGTCACGGTAGACCACGGACCGCAACGTGCTGGGCACGAACCAAGGGCTCGTGAGGACGGGCGAGGGGGCGGGGGGCGGGGGGGGGGTGCGGGGTGCGGGGGTGTCGGGGGTGTCGGGGGTGTCGGGGGTGTCGGGGGTGTCGGGGGTGTCGGGGGTGTCGACTGTGGGGAGGGTGTCGCTCGGTCGGTCATGTGGGGTTCGCCGAGGTCGAGGAGGTCCCGGTCGCTGAAGCCGAGGCGGCCGCTGCGCTGGTCGGCACCGTTGCGTCGCCCGGTGCCGCCGGACGCACGGACGCTGCCGGACCCCTCGGCACGGCCGGGCTTGCCGATGTCGCCGAGCCAGTCGGCACCGCCGGGCCTGCCGACGTCGCCAGAAACTGTGTCGCCGCCAGTTCCCCGTACAACGGATCCGCCGCCACGAGTTCCCCATGCGTACCCACCGCTCGTACCTTCCCCGCGTCCATCACCACGATCCGGTCCGCGAGCGTCACCGTCGACAGGCGGTGGGCCACCACCAGGACCGTGACCTCGCGGGACACCTCGGCCACCACGTCCCTCAGCGCCAGTTCGTTGACCGCGTCCAGCTGCGAGGTGGCCTCGTCGAGCAGCAGCAGGCGCGGCTTCCGCAGCAGCGCCCTGGCGATCGCCACCCGCTGTCGCTCGCCGCCCGACAGCTTGGAGCCCCGGTGGCCGACGACCGTGTCCAGGCCCTCGGGCAACCGCTCGACCACCGCGTCGAGCCGGGCGCGCACCAGGACGTCCCGTATCTCGGAGTCCGTGGCGTGCGGCGCCGCGAAGAGGAGGTTCTCGCGCAGGGTGCCCGCGAGTACGGGCGCGTCCTGCTCCACGTATCCGATCGTGGCCCGCAGTTCGGCCAGCGGCCACTCCCGTACGTCCTCGCCGTCGACCAGGACCCGGCCGCCCGTCACCTCGTAGAACCGCTCGATCAGGCCGAACACGGTCGTCTTGCCCGCGCCCGACGGCCCGACGAACGCCGTCATCCCCGGGCCCGGCACGTCGAAGGTCACGCCGTGATGGACGTACGGAAGGTCGTCGCGGTAGCGGAAGGTCACGTCGTCGAAGGTGACGGACGCGGCGGTGGCGGCGGTCGCGGCGGGTGTTGTCGGCGCGGTGCGTCGCGCCCCGTCCACCGTCCCGCTCTCGGTCCGTTCCGTCCGCTCCGTCTCCAGGCGTTCCGCCTGTACGATCCGTGCGATCGCCGCCGACCCCACCTGGTACTGCGATGCCGCCTCGACCAGGCGCGACACCGGGTCGATCAGATAGAAGAGGAAGAGCAGGAACGCCACCAGCGTCGAGACGGAGATCGCGCCCGAGGCGACCCGCGCGCCGCCGATGCCGAGCACCGCGAGGAACGACACCTGCACCGCGAGGCCGACCGAACTCCACGCCACCGACTGCCACTTCGCCGACCGTACGCCGTGCCGCCACGCCTCCTGCGCGGCCGCCTCCACCGCGGCCGACTCGCGCTCTTCGGCGCCGGAGGCCTTCAGCGTACGGAAGGCGCCGAACGCCCGCTCCAGCGCCGTGGAGATCGTCCCCACCGCCTCCTGCGCACGCTGCGTCGACCGCGCGATCTTCGGCATGACGACGGAGACCGCGCCGCCGATCAGCACGATCACGCCGAGCGTGACGCCGAGCAGCACCGGGTCCATCAGCCCCATCATCACGATCGTCGCGACGAAGGTGAGGCCTCCGGAGGCCGCGGAGACCACGGACTGGGTCGTCACGGCCCGCAGCAGCGTCGTGTCCGAGGTGACGCGTGACATCAGGTCGCCCGGCTGGGTCCGCTCCACCTCCCCGAGGCGCAGGCGCAGCAGCCGCCCGATGAGGGTGCGTCGGGCGGCAAGGACCACGGACTCGGCGGTGCGCTCCAGTACGTACGCTCCGACGGACTCGATCGCGGTGCCGAGCACGACCAGCGCCGTGAGGAGGACGAGGATGCCGGTGATGGAGTCGTCGCTGCCGAGCCGGTCCACGAGCGACTTGGCCGCGAGGGGCTGGGCGAGACCGGTCACGGAGCCGATCAGCGTCAGGAAGGCGCCCAGCGCGACGGCGCCGCGGTGCGGGCGGAAGTGGCGGTACAGGGCGCGCCAGGTCTCTTTCGCGGGCAGCCGTGCGGGCTTCTCCGGGGTCGGGGCCGGCGCCGGGAACCCGGTATTCGCGGGTGGTGTTGGCGTTGGCGTTGGCGTGGGTCTGGGGGTTGGGCTGGGAGCTGCGTCGGTCACGTCGGGCAGGACGCAGCGAGGCGTGATCCACCTGACTGACGTGTATGGGGCACCGAACAGGGGTGCGACGGACAGGACCGCCCGGCGCCGCGCTCATCCAGCAGCTGATCGCCGACATCGAGGCGGGCACATCAATGGCTAGGGGAGCGGGAACTTACGACGCCGCGGACGAGGCCGAACCCGACGACGCCCCGAAGCCGCGCCGCAGACGCCCACCGGGCGCACCACCGCCCGACCGGACTCCCTGAACTCCCCTCACCGCGCCCCCCGCCCCTCCAGAACCACCTTCCAGTCCGGCACCCCCCGCGTAGCCGCCTCCGTGCGGGACGGGGTCGCTCGGCGGCCGCCTCGGGTGAAGAAGTCGGCGAGGGGGAGCGTCGCCGCACCCACCGTGACCGCGTCGGGGCCGAGTTGCCCGAGGTCGACCGTGGCACGCGACGCCGGATAGCGGAGCGCGTACGCCTCCGTGTACTGCCGGACCGCGGGCAGCAGGTACGGGCCCAGTTGGAGGCCCGCCCAACCGCCGACCAGAACGCGTTCGGGGCCGAAGAGGTTGACGAGGTCGGAGATGCCCGCCCCGAGATACTCGGCGGTCTCGTCGAGCACGGCGGCCGCGA